>CAIQIC010000118.1 GCA_903871765.1 uncultured Lentisphaerota bacterium | reverse complement strand
GTGGTCCAGCGCGCGATGGCGGCGGATTCGATGGCGTCCGCGCGGCGCACGCCGCTGATCGCGGCCGTGCCCAAGATGCTCTTCCCGCTGATCCTCATCGTACCGGGTATGATCGCGCTGGCGCTGCACAGCGACGGCGGCAGCTTCCTGCCCAAGGCGGCGGACGGCTCCGTGGATTACAACATGGCCATGCCCGCGCTCATGGCGCGCTATCTGCCCAACGGCGTGCTGGGGCTGGCGCTGACGGCGCTGATGGCCTCGTTCATGTCCGGCATGGCGGGCAACGTCACCGCCTTCAACACCGTCTGGACCTACGATATCTACCAGAGCTATATCCGCCCCGGGCAGTCGGACCGGCATTATTTCCGCATGGGCCAGCTCGCCACCGTGGTCGGCATCGGGCTGAGCGTGCTCACCGCTTACGCCGTGACCAAGTTCAACAACATCATGGACCTGCTGCAAGCCGTGTTTGCCATCGTCAACGCGCCGCTCTTCGCCACGTTCCTGCTCGGCATGTTCTGGCGGCGCGCGACCGGCCACGGGGCGTTTTACGGCCTGCTGGCCGGCACCGCCGCCGCCGCCGTGCACCACGGGCTGACCGTGCCGCAGGGCGCCGCCACCCTGCTCAAGGGCGGCTGGCTCGCCGCGGCGCTGCACGTCCCCGTGCTGCATACCTACCTCCAGGATATGGCGCAGAACTTCTGGGCCGCCATCTGGGCGTGGACCGTCTGCTTCAGCGTAACCGTCATCATCTCGCTGGCCACGCGGCGGTTGAAGACCGACGACGAATTGCGCGGGCTGGTCTATGCGCTGACCCCCCGGGTGACGGAACACGGCGTGAGCTGGTGGCGGCGGCCAGCCGCGCTGGGGGCCGTCATCCTGGCCGCCGTGCTCGCGCTGAACATCGTCTTCTGGTAGGAACCGCGCATGAATTCCCGCGAACGCGTGCAAACCGCCCTGAGCCACGAAACGCCCGACCGGCCGCCGGTGTTCGCCACCTTTGTGCCGGAGATCGCGCAGAAGCTGCGCGAGGTCACCGGCCTGACCGGGCCGGACCTCGGCGCGGCGCTGGGCAACGACCTGGTCAAGACCTGTGTCGGCCTCGAATTGAGTTTTTACGGGCAGCCCTACCCCGAATACACCGACGCCTGGGGCATCCGCTGGCGGTATGTGCACAACGCTTTCGGCGTGTTCACGGAAATCGCTGAACACCCGCTCGCCGGCGACCCCGCCAAACTCGGGACGTTCACGGTGCCCGATCCGCTCGCCGACGCGCAGTACGCCACCTTCCGCGAGATGAAAGCACAGTACGGCCGGGACAAGTGGCTGATCGGCTCCAGCCAGATCAGCCTGTTCGAAGCCGCCTGGTATCTGCGCGGCCTGGAGCAGTTCATGATGGACCTGGCGCTGGAGCCCGAATACGCCGGGGCGCTGCTGGACAAGGTGATGCAGTTCCCGCTGGGCGCGGCGCGGAAGTACGCCACGCTGGGCGCCGACATGATCTGGTTCGGCGACGACATCTCCAGCCAGCAGGGCATGATGCTCTCGCCGGCGATGTGGCGCGCGTTTCTCAAACCGCGTTATGCCGCGCTGTTCGCGGCGACGAAGCAGGCCCGACCGGACGTGAAGATCGCCTATCACAGTTGCGGCAACTGCACGGCCATCCTCGACGACCTGGTCGAACTCGGCCTCGACGTGCTCAACCCGCTCCAGCCGCTGGCCATCAACCCGTTCGCCGTCAAGCAGCGTTACGGCCGGCGGCTGGCGCTCTTCGGCGGCCTGTGCGTCCAGCGCGTCCTGCCGCGCGGCACGCCGGCGGAGGTCCGCGCCGAGGTGCGCCGGCTCAAAGCCGGGTGCGGCGCGGGCGGCGGTTATATCCTCGCCCCGGCGCACCACATCCAGGCCGATACGCCGCTGGAAAACATCCGGGCGTTTTACGACGAGGCGCTGCGGCCCGCACCCTGAGCCGCACTAACCCAGCCCGCGATTTGGACAGGCGGGCGGAGGAACTGTCAGGCCTCATGAAATGCGCTTCTCAGCCATCTGTTATGTCTATATATTCCACGGCGTGTCAGGGAGCGATACAGACGGCGAGTTTGAATGGAAAACCCGCAAGCAGCGCATTGATGCGCGGCTGAAGGGGCTTTTTCAGCCGTGGAAGATTATGCGGTATCGGGAGGGTATGGACACCGCCCGTCTGCACGCCGTGGTGCTCGAAGAATATCCCACCGCCTCCGGTCCGGCGGATTACGCTCTCTTCGTACACGGAAAGCTGCTCGGCTTCCTGGAGGCCAAGAAAGTTTCCGTGGGGGCGCTGAATGTTCTGGAGCAGGCCAAACGCTATTCACGCACCGTGGCCGCGGGCGTTGGCTCTTGGCGCGGCTATCGCGTGCCATTTCTTTTTTCGAGCAGTGGCGAATGCGTGTTCTTCCTGGATGTGCGGCAGGAACACAATCTTTCCCGGCCGATTTCGGGATTCCATACCGCCGATGCCCTGGCAGATATGTTCGGCCGGGAGGGCGACGGTGCCTGGTTTGACACGCATCCCATCGCCACGCCGCGCTTGCACCCCTATCAGACGCAGGCCATCGTCGCGACCGAGCAGGCGCTGCGGCATGGGGAGCGTGCCCTGCTGCTGGCCATGGCCACCGGCACCGGCAAGACCTTTACCACCGTCACCCAGGTTTATCGCCTGCTCGAATCCAAGCAGTTCCAGCGCATTCTTTTTCTGGTGGATCGCCGCGCCCTGGCCGTCCAAGCCGTGCGCGAATTTGCCGCGTTTGCCACGCCGCAGGGCAACAAATTCACGCAGGAATACGACGTCTTCCACCAGCAATTCCGCCGCGAGGACTACGACGACGACCGGCCCTTCGACCCCAAGATCCTGCCGGAAAAATATCTGACCCGGCCGGATGCCTCGCACACGTTCGTTTATGTCGCCACCATTCAACGCATGACCATCAATCTTTTCGGGCGCAGCGCGGTCGAAGCCGGCGATGACCGCGGCGACTACGATGAAGACGCCGAGCGCCTGGACATCCCCATTCACGCGTTCGATCTCATCATCGCCGATGAATGCCACCGCGGCTATACCGGCCGCGAAACGGGCCTCTGGCGCGATACCATCAATCACTTCGACGCCATCAAACTGGGCCTGACCGCCACGCCCGCGGCCCACACCATGGCCCTGTTCGAGCGCGTGGTCTTCCGTTACACCACCGAGGAAGCAATCCAAGCCGGCTATTTGGTGGACTACGAGCCCGTTAAAATCAAATCCAACGTCCGGCTGAACGGCGCCTTTTTGAAAGCGGGCGAGCAGGTAGGCATTGTGGATACCGCCACCGGTAAAGAGGTGTTGGACCAACTCGAAGATGAACGCGCCTTTGCCACAACGGAAATCGAACGCAAGATCACCGCCCCGGAATGCAACCGTAAGATCATTGAGGAAATCGCCAAGTACGCCCTGGCCCATGAGCGGGAGTATGACCGGTTCCCCAAGATACTGATCTTCGCCGACAACGACCTGCAGCATACCTCGCACGCCGATCAATTGGTCAAACTTTGCAAACAGGTCTTCGGCCGTGGCGATGATTTTGTCCAGAAGATCACGGGCAATCCCAACGTGGACCGTCCCCTGCAGAAAATCCGGGAATTTCGCAACCGCCCGCAGCCCAAAATCGTCGTGTCGGTGGATATGCTGACCACCGGCGTGGATATTCCCGCCCTCGAATTCATTGTCTTTCTGCGGCCGGTGCAGTCCCGGATTCTATGGACCCAGATGCTCGGGCGCGGCACCCGGCTCTGCCCGGAGATCAACAAGGGCCATTTCGTTGTGTTCGATTGTTTCAACGGCACGCTTTTTGAATACTTCAAGGGCGTTGCCGACTTCAGCGAACTGGCGCCCCAGCGCGATCCGGTGCCGCTCGCCCAGGTGATCGAAAACATCTACCAGAACACCAACCGGGACTATTATCTCAAGGTGTTGCGCCGCCGGCTGCTGCGGGTGGATCGCGAAATGGGCGGCCAGGCCCGCGAACAATTCGCCGCCTTTGTCCCCGATGGCGACCTCAAGCGGTTGGCCGAGGAACTGCCCGCCAGGATCAAGAAAGATTTCACCGCCACGATGAAGCTCCTGCGCAACGCCGACTTCCAAAAACTGCTGGAGGACTATCCGCGGGCTAAACGCGGCTTCATGGTGGGGTACGATGTGCAGGACGAGGTCTCTTCCGAGGTCATGATCCGCGCCGGCGCCGCCTATCAGAAGCCGGAAGACTATCTCGTGGCCTTCTCCCGTTTCGTGCAGGAGAATCCCGAGCACATCGAGGCCATCCGCATTTTGCTGGAGCGGCCCAAGGAATGGCGCACGGAGGTGCTGGGCGATCTGCGCCAGAAGCTGGCGCTCCATCGCTTCGCCGAGCCGGAACTCCAGAAAGCGGTCGCGCTGGTGCACCACAAGGCCCTGGCCGACATCATTTCCATCATCAAACACGCCGCGCGCGCCACCGAGCCGATCCTTTCCGCCGATGAGCGTGCCCGGCAGGCGCTCGCCAAAGTGACCGCTGGCCAGCGCTTTGCGCCCGAGCAGGAAAAGTGGTTGGACTATATCCGCCAGCATCTGGCACAGAACCTGACGCTCGACGTGGCGGACTTCGATGCCGCGCCGATTTTTGAACAACGCGGCGGCCTGCGGCAGGCCCGGAAGATCTTTGCCGCCCAACTGGAGCCCTTGATCAGGGACATCAACGCCGCCATCGCGGCCTGAGCGGTCAACCAACATCGGAAACCACATCATGGGCGACATCGTTGGAAAACTCTGGGGCTTCTGCCATACCCTGCGCCACGACGGCATTGACTACGGCGACTACATCGAGCAGTTGACCTATCTGCTCTTTCTGAAAATGGCCGACGAGAAGGGCGTCGCCGTGCCCAAGGGCTGCGCCTGGGACAGCCTGAAGGCCGAGTCCGGCGTCGCGTTGACCGACCACTACGCCGCCGTGCTCCGCAAGCTCCGCGAGGAAAAGGGCCTGCTGGGCGACATCTTTGCCCAGTCCATGCCCCGGTTCAACAATCCGGTCAACCTCAAGCGCGTCATCAACCTGATTGACGAGGACGACTGGACCGGCATGGACGTGGACGTGAAGGGCGCCGCCTTCGAAGGGTTGTTGGAGAAGGCCGCCAGCGAGGGCAAGAAAGGCGCGGGCCAATACTTCACTCCCCGCGTGCTGATCCAGGCCATCGTCAACGTCATGCAGCCCGACCCGCGCCTGCCTGCCGGCAGGCAGGCGGCAGGCACCGGGTTCACGGTCTGCGATCCCGCCTGCGGCACGGGCGGTTTCCTCATGTGCGCCTACGAGTGGCTGCTGGGGGCGACCAGAGGCGCCCTCGACCGCAAGGACTGGGACCGCATCAAGAAACGCACCTACTACGGCCAGGACCTCGTCCCGCGCCCGCGCCGGCTGGCCCTGATGAACCTCTTTCTGCACGGACTGGAACCCCGGATTTACCTGGGCGACACCATCTACGAACCCGACCGCGGCGAACGCTACGACTGCATCCTGACCAATCCGCCCTTCGGCACCAAGGGCGCGAACCAGGCCCCCGACCGCGACGACTTCACCATCGAGACCAGCAACAAACAGCTCAATTTCGTCCAGCACGTCATGACCGTGCTCAAGCCCGGCGGCCGCGCCGCCATGGTCCTGCCGGACAACTGCCTGTTCGAGGGTAAGGCGGGCGAGGTCTTCAAGCTGCTGATGCAGGACTGCAACCTCCACACCGTCCTACGTCTGCCGCGTGGCACCTTCACGCCCTACAGCCAGGGTGTCAAAGCCAACGTCATCTTTTTCCAGAAAGGCCCGGCCACCGAGCAGGTCTGGATCTTCGACGCCCGGTCCAACGTTCCCGGCATCACCAAGAAGGACCGTCCGCTGACCGCCAAACACTTTGAAGAATTCGTCGCCTGCTATGGCAAGGACCCCAACGGCCGCAGCAAGCGCAAGGATCTCGGCGCCACCGGCCGCTTCCGCAGCTTCCCGCTTGATGAGATCAAGGCGCGCGACTACAAGCTCGACCTCACCTGGCTCAAGGACGACTCCCTCGAAGACTCCGACGAACTCCCCGAGCCCCAGGACCTCGCCGCCGAAGCCATCACGGAGTTGGAGGCGGTCGTGGACGACCTGCGCGAAATCGTCGCGCTGATCGAGAAAGAGGCGGCGGTTGAGAATTGACAGTTAACCTACAATTATTGCAATATCTACTCATGTAGGTTAACGCAGGACGGACGTCATGGGCATCAAAGACGTGCTGAAAGAGGAGCTGGCGAACTCCTCGCGCATGGCGCGGGGCTATGCGCGGGAACTGGCCGGGCTGCCGCCCGGCAGTCTGGTGCGGAAGCACATCAAGGGCCATTACTTTTACTATCTCGTTTATCGGCAGGGTTCCAAGGTCAAAACGGCCTACAAGGGCCGGCTGACCAGCGCGGAGGTGCAGGAATACAGGGAAAAGACCGCGAAGCGGCGGCGCTTGAAAGCCCGTTTGTCGCAGGTCAAGAAGCAGGTTCGCTACCTGAGGAGTGTTCTTCGTGGCCGCTACGCCGTATAAACTCTGCGACGCCATCCTCCGCCGCCTGGACGCGGTCGGTGTCCTGCCGCACGTCATGCTGATTGGCAGTTGGGCCGTCTATTTCTACCGCCACTATTTCAAGCCGGGCAGCTACCAGCCTTCCATCCGCACCCGCGACATGGATTTTCTGGTTGCTTGGCCGCCCCCGCGAATGGCGCAGTCCGTGGACTTGCCGCGTGAAATGGCCGACCTGGATTTCGTCACCGGCTATCGCGGTGAAGAGGGATACATGATCTTGCAACACCCGGACCTCCTGCTGGAATTCCTGGTGCCGGAACGCGGTCGGGGCGGCAACAAGGCCGTGCCTCTCCCGCAACTCGGGGTCAACGCCCAACCGCTGCGTTATCTCGATATGCTTCTGGAGAATGCCATTACTGTCCGCTATGAATATTTGTCGCTCCGCCTGCCGCATCCCGCCCGTTTTGGGCTGCACAAGCTGCTGGTCGCTGGCCGGCGGCGCGTTGCCGCCAAAGCGGACAAAGACCGGAACGAGGCGCGCAAGGTGCTGGCCGCGCTGGATACTGCAGGCGAATGGTCCACCGTGCCGGCCTGCCTGCAACGTCTGCCAGCCAAATGGCGTACCGCCATCGCCAAGCAAGCTACTTTAGCTGATCTGGATCGTATTGTCGCGCTATGCAAATCCACCGGAGGCCTCTCACCATGAATGACGAAATCCGCCAGTTCCGCGAGGCCTGCGCCGACTACGAGAAAATGTGGCAGGTCACCGACGAAACGCTCTATGCGCTGTGCCGGAGGCATCCGGGCCACGCTGACCGCGGCAGCATCAATGCCAAGCTCTGGATCATTGGCCGCACCTACGCCACCGGTATCGAACGCAAAATCAGCAGCGACGGATCGCAGGGCAGTTCGCTGACCCGCCTGGCCGACCTCCTGGAAAACAAGCATGCAGCGGTGGATGCGATCATTGGCACCCTTAATAGCGTTAGAGAGCCGCTCGACACCGCGCAACTCCGAACCATCCTGTGTGCCCATGGGGCGTTGCTCAAGCTGGTCCGCCCGCTGCTCCGTAACCGGCAGTCGCCGCGCTCCTTCGTCTCGAAATACCTCCACTTCCACTGCCCCGCTGTGCCAATCTTTGACAGCATTGCCATGCGGAAGCTCACCAAGCTCAGCCCCTGGCGCCAGTTGACCAACAAGCTTACGATTCCAAGCGAGGCCGATCCGGAATATGGCTGGTACGTGTCGCGCTTCTGGCAGCTTTACAGTGATCTCCGCTCTGCCGGTGCGAATGTCACCGTCAAAACCCTCGACCATTTCATTCTCTCTGCCTGTACATGAACGCGATTAAGTCCAACAACAACGACGAACTGCCGAATGGGTGGGTCGCTGCGAAACTGGCGGAAATTGCCACCGCAAAGAAAGGGAAGAAGCCCGCTGTCTTGCGTGATACGCCAGCCAAAGGATTTGTTCCTTATCTCGACATCCACGCAATCGAAAAGAATGTGATTCGGCAGTATGCAGAAGTGAAATCGTCAAAGCTCGCCGCCGAGAACGATTTGTTTGTCGTGTGGGATGGAGCGCGAAGCGGTTGGATTGGCGGTGGAATCACAGGAGCGATCGGTTCCACCATAATGGCCCTAACGGCGAAACAAGTGGAGTCTAGCTATTTGCGGCACTTCATCGCCGGCCAGTTCAAGACGCTCAACACTAACACTCGTGGCACAGGAATACCCCACGTTGACCCTGAAGTATTTTGGAATCTCGAAGTCCCACTCGCCCCGCTAGCCGAACAGCGGCGGATTGTGGCGAAGCTGGAGGCGATTCTGGAGAAGATGGACGGGAGCCGCAAGCGCTTGGATCGAATCCCTGTCCTCCTGAAACGTTTTCGCCAATCCGTTCTCGCCGCCGCCTGCTCCGGCCGCCTCACCGCCGATTGGCGGAAGGGGAACCCAAATATTCAAGCAGCCGCCTTACTTATTAAAGAAGCGGAGTTCCAAATTGCCTTACCAGAGGATAACTTACCTGATCTACCTGAAAGTTGGATGTGGACTGCGCTCGGTAATTACGCGCGTTGTTTCAGGGGCAGGTTCTCGCCACGCCCACGCAACGACCCGAGATATTTCGACGGCAAACATCCGTTTATTCAAATAGGCAATCTTCCCC
>CAIQIC010000117.1 GCA_903871765.1 uncultured Lentisphaerota bacterium | reverse complement strand
GGTCTGGCCGCCGGTTTCAGCGCCCGCGGATTGAGCAGCACTCGTCGCGCTGGTCACGGACTGGATCTCAGCCTTCAACTCCTTGTTTTGGCCGTCCAGAAACACAGCGCAGACTTTCATGTAGCGCTCGGCAGCCACGAGGGAGTCGGCCTTGTTCTTGGCCATGTCGTCCGTCTTGGCCACCGTCTCGCCGAGCAGCTTCTCGTAATCCAGCGCCGCGGCCTCGGCTTTGTCGGCGTTCTGCTTCAAGATCGCGATATCAAACTTGTTCGCGTGCGCCTTCGCTTCCTGGAGGTTCTTCTTCACCTCCTCCAGATTCGCTTTCGCCTTATCCAGAAACGTTTTTTCCTCACTGTAGACGTAGCCGCGCGCCTCATACATGGTGTGGAGTGAAGCGCGTTCGACCTCAGTGGCGACGCCCACTTCCGGCACGTTTGCCAGCGCCAGCTCGGTCGCGGTCGTCTTCACGCCGTACATGGTCCAGGCGGCCAGGCCGCCCAGCACCAGCGCGATGAGAATCAAGCTCCCGAATCCAAGAGAAATCTTCGTACTCAACTTCATGGTCTTGAACATGTTCGCGTGTCTCCCAAAAAAGGCCGCCAGGCCGGCGACCAGAACCACACCACCGATCAGGACCCATTTCAGGTATGAACTCTCCGAACTTTGGCCGGCACCCGCGGACACCGCGGTTGACCTGCCCTGCTCCTTCGCTTCGGATGACCGGTCCTTGGTCGGCGGGGCGTTCGGTTTGCTTGCCCCGGAAGCCTCTGTCTCCCGTTGATTTTTTGCCTCCGTCTTGCTCGCCTCCGTGGGCTTTGATTCTTGGCCCGTGCGGCTCTCGCCGTGAGCCACAGCCCCCGCTTCCGGACCGGCGACCGCCGGCTTCTTTTCAGCGGGGGCTGCCGCGGCAGGCGCGTGCGCGGGCTCTTGCTTCGCGGCGGCCGCTGCCGGGCCGTGTTCCTCGTGGCCCGCTGGGGCGTGTGCGGCAGCCGGGGGCGGAGTGTCCGTCTCGGTCGCCACCCGTTCCCCATCGCCCGTGACGAGTGCCAGTTCCCGCGGATGCGGCCCGAACCACTCCACCGTGCCGGCTTCGATGTCATAGACGGCACCGAGGACCGTCAACTTGCCGGCCCGCACCAGCTCGCGCACCTCGCCGCTGCCCCGCAACACGTCTTCCATGCTCTGGAGCACGTTGGCCTTGATCGCCGCCGGCACCAGGTCTTTGCCTGCCACGCCCGGATGGGCCTGCTTGGCCGCCGCCACCGCGGGTTGAATGTTGTCCACCAGAGCCGGAATGCTGCCGTGCAGTTCCGCATTGGTGGCGACCGCCGTTACGGCGCCGCACGCCGTATGGCCCAGCACCAGCAGCACCGGCGTTCCGAGGTGGCCCGCGCCGTATTCGATTGAGCCGATTTCGTCCGTGTCGCAGACATTACCGGCGACTCGGATTACGAAGAGGTCCCCCACACCTTGATCGAACAGCTCTTCCAGGGGTACACGGGAATCCGAGCAGCCTACGACCGTGGCAAACGGGTGCTGGCCGCCCTTGGCGGTCTCGGCGAGCCGTGCAACGGTCAAATTGGGGTGATTTGCCGCTCCAGTGAGATATCGTGCGTTGCCGTCCTTCAAGCGGCCTAACGCTTCGCGCGCGTCCGGTTGATCCGCGGCGGAGGTGGGTTTTGCAACTGCACCTGGCGTCGCATCCGCGGCTTTCTCCGCGGAATGCGCGGCTTGTTCCTTGGGCGTCGTCACCGCCGCGACGGGCGCATGTTCAGCCGTGTTCGTGTCCTTATGCTCGGCCCCGCCAGTGTACGCCAGCAGGCGTGCCTGTTCCGGGTGAGTGCCGAGCCACTCGACGCGACCGTCCTCGATGTGGTAGATCGCGCCAACGACCTTGACGGCCCCGCTTTCGGCCTTCTCACGGACTTCCGGGCTGCTGCGGAACAAGTCGTCGATGGCCTGCCAGATATTCGCCTCAATGGCGGCTGGCACAAGTTCCTTCCCCTTGAGGTCCGGGAACTTTTCCTGCGCCTTGGCCACGGCGGGCTTGATGTTCTTGATGAGCGCCGGAATGCTGCCGTGCAATTCG
>CAIQIC010000116.1 GCA_903871765.1 uncultured Lentisphaerota bacterium | reverse complement strand
CGTTACTACCGCATCGAAGCGAACTATCCATAAATTCAGACTGAGCCCTGAGGCCGGGAGAGCGATCTCCCGGCCTCTTTTTTAACGTGCTTCGCCATGGAAGTCACCCAGGCCAAGCGGGGGAATGTGCGATATCGCCCTGGATTTCGGGGGGGGGGCACACACACCCTCGCGTGTAGCGGTTCCGCCATAGCGCTTAGCGAAGGCGGAAACGCTACGCGAAGGAGGGCAGAATGCCCTTCGGAGCTACGCGAAGGAGGGCCGCAGCGCGGCATCGGCCAGGACCAGCGCCGCCATGGCCTCGACCACCGGCACGGCGCGCGGCACGACGCAGGGATCGTGCCGCCCCGCGGCGGCGAGCGTGACCGGCCGGCCGTCGAAATCCACCGTCGGCTGCGGCCGGCGGATGGTGGCCGGCGGTTTGAAGGCCACACGGAAAACGAGCGGCTCGCCGTTGGAAAGGCCGCCCTGCACGCCGCCGCTGCGGTTGGTCGCGGTCCCCAGCCGGCCGCCCTTGTTCACGAAGGCGTCGTTGTGCGCCGAGCCGCGCAGCCGCGCGCCGGCAAAGCCGGAGCCGATCTCGAAGCCCTTGGTCGCCGGCAGCGACAGCATCGCCTGCGCCAACAGCGCCTCCAGCTTGTCGAACACCGGCTCGCCCCACCCCGCCGGCACGTTCCGGCAGACGCAGGTGACGATGCCGCCGACGGAATCGCCGGCGTCGCGCGCCGCCACAATGTCCGCTTCCATCCGTTGCGCGGCGGCGGCGTCCGGGCAGCGGACGGCGGATTGGTCCACGTCGGCTCGGCTGAGCACACGGCCGGTCAGGTCGGGCGCGTCCACCGCGCCGACGGCGCTGACCCAGGCGACGATGTCCACGTTCCAGCGCACGCGCAGTATTTTCTCCGCCACGGCGCCGGCCGCGACGCGGCCGACGGTCTCGCGCGCGCTGGCGCGGCCGCCGCCGCTCGCCGCGCGGATGCCATACTTCACCTGGTAGGTGAAATCGGCGTGGGACGGCCGCGGGATGTTCGCCAGGCCGGCATAATCGCCGGGCTGCATGTCCCGGTTCATCACCAGCAGCGCGATCGGGGTGCCGAGCGTCAGGCCGTTTTCCACGCCGGACAGGATGCTGACCGTGTCGGCTTCGGCGCGCGGCGTGGTCAACGCGCTCTGGCCGGGGCGGCGCCGGTCGAGCTGCGGCTGGATGTCCGCCGTCGTAAGCGGCAGCCGCGGTGGACAGCCGTCCACCACGGCGCCGACGCCGCCGCTGTGGCTCTCCCCGAAGGTGGTGACACGCAGGATGGTTCCGAAACTGCTCGACATAATTCGCCTCGTTGTTGCCGTCGGTTACTTCGCCGTCCCGTCGTCCCCCAGCCTGCCGGCCGGCGGCGACGTCCCGTTCACGCCCACTGACTTTGCTCCGGCGCCGCGCGGCGGTCAAGCCGATTGCGCAGGTTATTTCGAGCTCGGAGCCTATTCGTTAAGGGCGAGGGCAAAGGCAACGGCGGCGCGGACTTCGCGCATCCGCGAGGGCGCAAGCGTCGTGATGAGGGTTCCGATCCTTCCTTGATCTACGGTTTGCAGATGATCGCAATTAATGGCGCAGGCCCTGGGCAGGCCATCCTCGCGGTCCAGCCGCACTTCGCTGGGGATATCCCGGATGGTCGAGGTGATCGGCGCAACGGTCACCTCGCCCAGGTACGGAATAATGGCATCGCGGGTCAGAATGACAACGGGGCGATTCTTGTCTGGTTTTTCGAATTTATACCAGCGCACATCCCCCCGGTTCATCCATCCCCCCACTTCTGTTCGGTCTGCCAGACGCCGAATTCTGCCGGAGTCGCAGGCTTACGCCGATACCCCTCGCGATGCTGCTCCTCTTGCCTGCGGATCTGAAAACGCGCGATGGCGTGCCGGAGTGCTTCGCGCGTGAAAGCCGAACGCGTCGTGTGCAGGTTTTTCGCGAGCTTATCCACCGTCTGGACCAGATGCTCATCCAGCGTCATTTGTACGGTTTGCATACCATCACCTCAGTGTTTATCTTTATAGCTATTTTACTACACATCTCCAAGGCGTCAAGCTCTTTCAGGTATTCAGTATTCCTCCAGGGGGCAGGGCTCGTCATTCGCCATTCCTCCAGGGGTCAGCATTCCTCCAGGGGTCAGGGCTCGTCATTCGCCATATTAACAAGTCTGACCTGCAGCGCCCGCAGTGTCGGATCTTTGGCTGCACGCTGTTCGAGGCGGCGAATCGCCGTACTCACGGTCGAGAAATGCATGCCCCCTACCTGGCGTCCCGCTTCGCGCAGTGTCAGTCCGCACAACTGACGGACGCCCCACAAAAACAGCGCACAGCCCCAGTTGCCATGCTGGACCAAAAACGCCTCCCAGGGCGTGCCCATGACGGCCTCCGTGGCGCGCCGCACCTTCGCCACCGGCACGCGGCGGCGCAGTTCCCGCTTTCCAACGATACCGTCCAGCGGACCTGTGACAGCCAGACGCCGTATGCGCCCGGCGAAGTCCGCGCTCCCGATCGCCACCGCATCCCGCAGGCGCTCTAAACGCGATGGCTCCACACCGTGGCTCAGCATGCCGCGGGCCTCCAGCCGGTACGCCGCCTGCCGACGCGACGGCTCGCGATGTGCCTGTTGTAGGAGCGTCTCGGTCTCCAACCACGCGGGCGTTACCGCATATCCCGCGTACGCGCGATAGGAACTCCAGTAATACGCCCGAAGTCGCATCAACCGCTCTGTAACCTGCTCTGCCGTCGGCACCCGCCAGCCCTTCGACTCCGCCACCCGCCCGGATTTGTCCAAACCCAACCCCGCAATCCGCAACGGGTTCAGATGCACGTACAGGCTCAGCGTGTACGCCCACGCGCCGTTCTCCACGGGGATCGCCCGGTATCGTCCCTGAAACAGCGGCCCCACGCGGGCATGCTTCGCGTTGTACCAGGCACTGTAGCTACCGTGAAACCATTGCATTGCCGCGCTCAAGTTTGCCTCCGGCGTCTGCAGAACGGCATGGTAGTGGTTGTCCATCAGTACGTACGCATGAATACGTACGCGAAACCGTCCAGGCAGCACGGCCAGCAATTCCAGAAAATGCTCCCGATCCCGCGCCTCACCGAAAATCTCGCGGCGTTCGTTGCCCCGGCCGAACACATGATACCAGCCATCCGCCACCGGTCTGCGTAGAGGTCTTACCATGAATCCATCTCACCACATCTCCATCATCATGTCAATTTAATTGGCGAATGGCGAGCCCTGACCCCTGGGCTGTGTTACCGGCAACGCGAGCGCAAACAGATTTCAAGCTTCAAGTATTCACGCCAACGACTAAGTTGCTGACCTCGCTTACCGTGACCTCGCCAGCCTTGACCGCGTCCTTCCGCATTCTCATCGATTCGGCAATCGATTGGGCAATTCTTTTTTGCTCTGAAAAGGGTGGAATAGGAACTAACACCTTCGAGAGGTCTTCAATGGATATGGTCGGAATCGCGTGGCCCGTCATCATCCGTCTCACCTGCCGCAGGAAAAACTCAGTTCGCATGTACGCCAGCAGAAACAAGGGTTCGACCCCGTGAACATTGCGCAACACAGCAAAACCATTGGAGCAGATCGCGCCATCTTCTTCATCGCTAATCAGGGCGGTTGCCTGTTTGATGGTGCCGGTACTCGCGCCTGAAATCGCCGTGATTATGTCACCCTCTTGTACCCGGTATGTCGCTCTGGAAGGAGCTTCGTGAGCCTTGATGATTTGTGGACAGACCACTTGCATTGAACGCGAATCAACATCCGAGATGGCGATGTACTTGATCTCCATATCTGCCGCCAATCGGAAGTCATCAGATTCGGCTAGGATATCCGCAATCGCACCCAATGGTTTTGCACCCTCCG
>CAIQIC010000115.1 GCA_903871765.1 uncultured Lentisphaerota bacterium | reverse complement strand
GCGGGTGGGGCTGGTGGCGCACGCGGCCAGCGTGGATGCCGCGGGCGTGCCGACGGCCGACCGGCTGCGCGCGGCGGGCGTCCAACTCGCCGCGCTCTTCGGTCCGGAGCACGGCTTTGCCAGCGGGGCCGGCGCGGGCGAACACGTGGCCGCCACCCGCCATCCGGCGTGGGACATTCCCATTCATTCGTTGTACGGCGCGACGCGCAAGCCGACCCCAGCGATGCTCGCCGGGCTGGACGCCCTGCTATTCGATCTCCAGGACCTCGGCGTCCGCTGTTACACCTACTGTGCCACGCTGCGCAACGTGCTGGAAGCCGCCGCGGAACAGCACCTCGCCGTCATCGTGCTCGACCGGCCGGTGCCGCTGGCCGGCGTCGTGGACGGCCCGCTGCCGGACGAAGGCTGCATGGATTTTGTGGCTGCCCTGCCCGCGCCCTTCTGTTACGGCCTGACGCCCGGCGAGACCGCGCTCTGGCTGCGCGACAAGCTCCGCCTGGACCTCCATCTGCGCGTGACGCCGGCCCGCGGCCCGCCGTCCGCCGGACACTGGATTCCGCCCTCGCCGGCGATCCGCTCGGCGGCTTGCGCCCGGGCTTATCCGGCCACCGTGCTCTTCGAGGCGTTCCCGGCGTTCGACGTCAGCCGGCAGACGGCCATGGCGTTTCAAGAGATCCGGCTGCAGCCCGCCGGTCACCAGTTTCAGGCGGCGCCGGCGGATTGGAAAAGAATTGCTGAACTCGCGCTGGGTCATTTGGTCACCGTCCCTGGCGTGAACGCTGGGGAGCAGAGCCCCAGCGCCGGGAAACAAGGCGGCCTGCGCCTGGAGGCTTTGCCCGACGGACTGCGGCTGACCGTCACCGGGTTGGCGGAATACCGGCCGGCGTTGACCGGCATTGCCCTGGTGCATGCGCTGCAGCAGGTGTGGGGTGCGCCGGCGCTGTGGGCGGAGCCTGGCGCGCGGCCGGCCTGGTTTGACCGGTTGCTGGGCACGGATCGCGTGCGGCTGGCATTGCAGGCCGGTGCTACGCCAGCGGACATTGCCGAGGCGTGGGAGCCTGACTTAACCGCGTTTCGCGCCGAGCGGCAACAGGTCCCGCGGTACGCGCGACCGGCGTGACACGCACAATGGAGTGACGGCAACCGCGCGCGGCCCTCCAATGTTAGGTACGGAGTTGGAGAGGGACAAGCTGACCGAGCCTCGTTCGGCACCCAACGCCCGCAGTTTTTGGGGGGGCCACACTGCGGCTTGTCGTGCGCCCGCCACGGGACTAAGATGACGGCGATGAAAAAGGCCTACAGCGTGGACCAGCAGGACATAGCCGCGATCTTCGAGGAAATCGGCACCCTGCTGGAGCTGAAGGGCGAGAACCCGTTTCGCACCCGCGCCTATGTCAACGCCGCGCGCGCCCTCGAGGGTTTGCAGGGGGACCTCCGCCAACTTGCGGACGAAGGCCGGCTGACCGAAATCAAAGGCATTGGCGCCGACCTGGCGGCCAAGATCACCGAGCTGCTCGCCACCGGCCGCTTGAAATTTCATGAGACGCTGGTGGCGTCGCTGCCCCCCGGCCTGATGGATCTGCTGCGCATCCCGGGCTTCGGCCCGAAGAAAGCCAAAGTCGTCTATGAGCGGCTCGGGGTGGACAGCCTCGAGAAGCTGGAAGCCGCCTGCCGGAACGGGTCCGTCGCGCAACTCGACGGCTTCGGCGAGAAATCGCAGCACAACATTCTCGCCGGCCTCGCGCTGGTCCGGCAGTTCAGCAGTCGCCATCACATTCACACGACCCGCGCCGCGGCCCAGCCCCTGCTGGCGGCCCTGCGCGCGCGCGCCGGCGTGCTGCGGTGCGAGGTGGCCGGCAGCCTGCGCCGCCAGTGCGAGACGATCGGCGACGTGGATTTCCTCGTCAGCGCCCGGCCCGAAGACGCACCCGGCATCATGGCCGACTTTGTCGCCAGTCCCGGCGTGCTCAGCATCGGCGCTCAGGGCGCGACCAAGGCCAGTGTCGTCCTCGAGGGCGGCCTGCAGGCCGACCTGCGCGTCGTCAGCGATGCGCAGTACGCGTTCGCGCTGAACTACTTCACCGGCAGCAAGGCGCACAACATCGCCTTGCGCGCCCGCGCCTTGAAGCTGAAGCAGTTGTCGCTGAACGAATACGGCTTCTCGCCGGCCGCGGAGAAGGAAAAAAGCGCCAAAGAACTGGGCAGCCGCATCCCGTGCCGCACCGAGGAAGAACTCTACGCCGCGCTCGACCTCGCCTACATCCCGCCCGAACTGCGCGAGGACCAGGGTGAGATCGAGGCCGCCGCCGCCGGCCGGCTGCCGCGGCTCATCGAACCGGGGGATCTGCGCGGCACCTTCCACTGCCACTCGACGTGGAGCGACGGCCGCATGAGCATCGCGGCGCTGGCCAACGCCGCCCAGGGATTGGGCTTCGCCTACCTCGGCGTGGCCGATCACAGTCGCAGCTCGCGGCAGGCCCACGGCCTGGATCCGGAGCGCGTGCGCCAGCAGGCCGCCGAGGTCCGGGCGCTCAACGCCCGGTTCGCCCGGCAGGGCTTCCGCATCTTTTTCGGCGCCGAGGTGGACATCCTGGCCGACGGCGCGCTCGATTACGACGAGCCGACGCTCGCGCTGTTCGATTACGTCGTCGCCGCCGTGCACGGCGGCTTCACGCTGTCCGCCGACGCGATGACCCGGCGTATCTGCCAGGCGCTCGCGCATCCCCGCGTCACCATGCTCGCCCATCCGACCGGCCGCCTCCTGCTGGAGCGCGAGCCCTACGCGATCCAGATGCCGGCCGTCATCGCCGCCGCCGCGCGGCATCACAAGATCATCGAGTTGAACGCCCATCCCTACCGGCTCGACATGGACTGGCGCCTCTGGAAACACGCCAAGGAACTGGGCGTCCGGTGCGCCATCAACCCCGACGCGCACAGCCTGGCCGATCTGCAGTATCTGGCCTATGGCGTCGGCATCGCCCGCAAAGGCTGGCTGACCTCCGCCGACGTGATCAACTGTCTCCCGCTGCAAGAGGTGGAACAGGCGCTGGAGCGCCTGCGGCCCCCGGCCCACCCGGCCGGCTGAAGACCCGCTACCGGATCCCGAAGGACGGGACCATGAACACAACCCGATCATCCGCTGGCGTCTCCCTCCGCACCCTCGGTTTGATTCTCACGCTTGCCGCAGCGCTTTTGGTGCCGTTGTTCCGCGTGCGGCGGATCGGCCCGCTGGATTTCTGGTGGTGGATGAGCGCCACCCTGGCGCTGCTGCTGGCGCTCGCCTACAGCGCGGACGCCGGCGCCCGCCGCGCGCTGGCCGGCGATCTCCGTTCCGGCTGGGCCTGGAAACTATCGCTCGGACTGCTGTCCGCCGTTCTGCTCTACGCGATCTTTTGGGCGGGCAACGAGCTGGCGCGCTGGCTGCTGCCTTTTGCGGCGGGTGGGATCGAGGCCGTGTACGGCTTCAAAAGCGGCGCCTCCGTGCCGCGCATGGCCCTGCTCATCGGCCTGCTGATCGGGCCCGGCGAGGAACTCTTTTGGCGCGGATGGTTGCAACGCGCGCTGGGCAAACGCTACCGCCCGATGGCCGGCTGGCTGCTGGCGACGGCCATCTACGCCGGCGTCCATCTCGCCAGCGGCAATCCCATGCTCGTGCTCGCCGCGCTGGTCTGCGGCCTGTTCTGGGGCTGGCTGTACCTGCGCCTGCGCTCCCCCCTGCTCAATGCGATCAGCCATACCGCGTGGGATCTGGCCGTGTTCCTGTTATTCCCGCTCGGCTGACCTGGAGGAAGAATTTCGCGCGCCAAGCCGCCAAGCTGTAAGCCCTTCGCTCAGGAGGGGCGCAAAGAAGAGGACGGAGAAGATGCGAAATCCCGCTTGGCGTCTTTGCGTCTTTGCGCGACATCTTTCTTCTACGGCTTCCTTCTGTCTTCACTTTGCTTTGGATGCGGCGGCGCGGGGGTGTGGAGGGACGACCTTCCACCTCCACTCGGAAGCTATAGCGGGACAAGCCATGTCGTCCGCGCATGATTTGACGCGTTCCGGGGGCAGGCGGGCTAACGCGGCAGCGGGGCCACGGGCGCGGCATACAGCTTGTACACCCGCTGCCGGCCTGACTCCTCGTCCATGGTGTACTCCATGACGCCGCCCGTGCCGCGTTGCCGTTCGCACAGCGGCAACGGCTGCCAACGCATGGCGTTCCAGCGATCGGCCACGAGCACCGTGTAAACCATATTCGTCCGGGAATGCCAGCTTAGTGTAGTCCGGCCGTTGGCGGTGGCGCAAAACAGCGTGGTTTCAACCGCGTGCCGGGCGTCGTGCTTCTCCGGCACGCGGACACAGCCCGCCGCAGCCAGCAGCAGACAGCCCAGCCCCAAGGCCACACGGCGTCCCGCGTCCGGGTAGAACGGCGCACGTCTTCCGGCGGCCAAGGATGAAAGGCGCCAGGGCATCATCCGGCCCGATTTAGTTGGCGGGATCCGCCGCGGTGTTGGTTGTCACCGGCTCGGGCGTCGGGCGCAGCGAAAGGCCGCTGACCGGCTCATCCGCCGCCGCCGGGCGTTCCGTCTTGTTGGTCTCAGCCGGCGGGGCCGCCTCTTGCGCCGGCGCAACCTCGGGCGACTTGGCCGGCGCGCGCCGCTTGAATTGCAGGCGAACCGGCTTGTCGTAGGTGTGGTCGTACCAACTGTCCGTGCGTAGCGCCGCGTTGGTGTCATTCAATTTCATGTTGTACCGCGCCGCAAACCAATCCCAGTCCTCCTTGCCGAACCGCAGCGCGCTAGCCGCCTGGTTCAGGATCTCGTCGCTGTACAGCGAGGTTACAGGAATCACCCGACCCGCCCAGGCTGCCATCGGCGAGAAAACGGCTGGAACCAGTTGGGCGTCGCCAATGACCAGCGTCTGCGCCGGCTTCTGAGCCAGAAACGCGCCCGACTGGAAGTCCGGCAGCGAGACAAACTTCCACTCCTGTCCGGTCCAAACGTGGATCAGCGGTTTTTCGGTCGTGGCCTCGCCGCGATAGGAGACCAGCGTCACGCCGCAGCGCTGCACCAAGTCGAAGCCCACCTGCAACACCGAATAACGCGCCGGCGCGACGACCAGCGTCGCCCCGCTGACGTTGGCCGGCGCCGCCAACCCCCACGCGGCAATCAAACTCAAAGCCGCCAACAAACCAATCCCGTCCTTTTTCATAAACAACCTCCCAAAAGCTCTGAAGATGATGAAACTATAGCATGCTTCGCGGAACCAGTTCAAGCTTTACACCCACCCGCTTAAAGTCAGCGGCGCGGAATGCGCAAGGTTCATCAACGGACTGAGATGTGGCAGGCGCGTCGCCGGCCCGGTCTTTTCGAAGTCGAGGCCCCAGTCGCAATTTTCCATGTGCGCGGCGGAGCGGTAGAGGGCCAGCGCCGGCGCCAGTTTACTGCTCACGGCGGCGGCATCCGCGTCGGAGGGCTGGCCGCGGATCAGTTGGTTCTCGGCATCGGTCAGTTCTGGCAGGGCGGCAAACGCGCGGCGATAGACCTCGGCTGCGTTCGGCGGCGCCTCGGCCGCGCGACTGAGCGCCGACGCCAACAGCAGGCCCGCAAACCACCGCCAAGCCATGGGGCCATGCCTGCGATCGCACATGGGAGGGAGCCTAACCCTTTTCGCGGTGTGATCAAGCCGCGATTCGGCTTGTCCGGCGGCGCGGCGGACGGCATCATGCCGCCCATGAAAATTGTTTGCGCCGCCAGTGTCGTATTCGGCCGCGAGGCTTTTTCCACGCTTGGCAGCACGGTCGTCGTGCCGGATCGCGAGATTGACCGCAACACCGTGCGCGACGCCGATGCGCTGATCATCCGCTCCAAAACCGGGGTCAACCGCGCGCTGCTCGCGGACAGCCCGGTAAGTTTTGTCGGCACGGCGACAGCAGGTTTCGACCACCTGGACACGGACGACCTGGCGGCGGCCGACGTGGCCTGGTATGCGGCGGCGGGCTGCAACGCCAACAGCGTGGCGGAATATATCACGGCCGCGCTGCTGTGTCTGGCCCGCCGCCACGGCCGGCCGCTGGCCGGCCTGACCCTCGGCGTCATCGGCTGCGGACAGGTCGGCCGCCGCGTGGTGCAGAAGGCGCGCGGACTGGGTTTGCGTGTGCTGCAAAACGACCCGCCGCTGGCGCTCCAGACCGGCGATCCGGCTTACCGCCCGCTGGAGGAGATCCTGCCGCAGTGCGACGCGGTGACCCTGCATGTGCCGCTGGAGCGGCAGGGACCGTTCCCGACGTTGCATATGGTCAACTGCCGGTTCTTCAGCCGTCTGAAGCCGGGCGCGCTGTTTCTCAACGCCGCGCGGGGCGACGTGATGGAGACGGCCAGCGTCAAGCTGGCGCTGGAAAAGGGCGTGGTGGCGCACGCTGCGCTGGACGTGTGGGAAAACGAGCCGGTGATCGCCCGCGACCTGCTCGCCGCCGTTGATCTCGGCACGCCGCACATTGCCGGCTATTCGTTCGAAGGCCTGTTGAACGGCACCGTGCAGGTGTACCAGGAGGCCTGCCATTTCTTCGAACTCGAACCGCGCTGGACGCCGCCGCGGACGGTCACACACCCCCCGCTCCCGCCGCTGGTGACGGAGGCCGCCGGGCTGACCCCGGCCGAGGCGCTGGACCGGATCGTCCGTGCCGCCTACGACATCGAGGCCGACGACCGCGCGCTGCGCGCCGGCGCGCTGCTCAACGACACCGAGTGGGGGCGGTATTTCGACCGCTTGCGAAAAAACTACCCGGAGCGCCGCGAGTTCGCCGCCCGCACGGTGCGCGCGCCCCACGCCGCCGCCGCGCTGCTGGACAGTCTCCGCGGTTTCGGCTTTCAGGTGGCCGCGCCGGAGGGCTGATGCGCGTCGCGCCGGCCCGCGGCGCCTTGGCCCCATCTTCCAACATGTTGGCAAGGCTGGCGCCACGTGGTAGACTGTGGGCCGGCAGAAGTCATCAACCCCATTGAGGCGGCATGGATTCGTCAAAACCACCGAAGAAGAACACCAACAACGAGCAATGGCCCGTGCGCGGCCTCATGGTCTGGCTGTTGCTCATGGCGCTGTTCCTGTCCCTGTACCAGCTTTTTTCACAGGGCCAGGATAAGTACGAAAAGATCAAATACCGCCCCGACTTCGTGGAACTGGTCAACTCGGGCCGCATCACCAAGTGCGAGTTTGTCACCGACTCCTCCGGCGGCACGCAGTTCATCCGGGGCGAGCGCAACGAGCTTGATCCGCAGACGCGCAAGCCGCGGCGCTTCATGGTGACGGTGCCGTACACCGAGAACCTGCAGAAGATCCTGGAACGGATCCCCTCGGTGGAATTCAAGACCCCGAACCCCCTGCTCTGGCAGCTCATCAGCGCCGGTCTGCCCTTCCTGCTCGTCATGGGCCTGCTCTATTTTCTGTTCTGGCGGCAGGTGAAGATGGCCGGCCGCGGCGCGATGAGCTTCGGCAAGAGCCGGGCCCGGCTGATGACGCGCCAGAAGAACAAAATCACCTTCCAGGACGTGGCCGGCGTGGACGAGGCCAAGGAGGAGGTCCTGGAAATCATCGAGTTTCTACGCGACCCGAAGCGCTTTCAGAAGCTGGGCGGCCGCATCCCCAAGGGCGTGCTACTGGTCGGCCCGCCGGGCTCGGGCAAGACCCTGCTGGCCAAGGCCATCGCCGGCGAGGCCGACGTGCCGTTCTTCAGCATCAGCGGCTCGGACTTCGTCGAAATGTTCGTCGGCGTCGGCGCCAGCCGCGTGCGCGACATGTTCGAACAGGGCAAGAAGAACGCGCCGTGCATCATCTTCATAGACGAAATCGACGCCGTGGGCCGCAGCCGGTTCAGCGGCATCGGCGGCGGCCACGACGAGCGCGAACAGACGCTCAACGCGCTGCTGGTGGAGATGGATGGCTTCGACACCCAGGAGGGCGTCATCATCGTCGCCGCCACCAACCGGCCCGATGTGCTCGACCCGGCGCTGCTGCGGCCCGGCCGTTTCGACCGGCAAATCGTCATTGATCTGCCGGCGCTGGACGGCCGCGAGGCCATCCTCAAGATCCACGCCCAGCGCGTCAAGCTGGCGGCCGACGTAGACCTGCGGCGCATTGCGCGCGGCACGCCGGGGTTTTCCGGCGCCGATCTGGCCAACCTGATCAACGAGGCGGCGCTGCTGGCCGCGCGGCGCAACGTGGAGGGCATCGAAATGTCCGACATGGAGGAGGCGCGCGACAAGGTGCGCTGGGGCCGCGAGCGCCGCAGCCGCGTGCTCGACGACAAGGAGAAACGGCTCACCGCCTTCCACGAAGCCGGCCACGCCATCGTGCTCCAACTGGTCGAGGAGAGCGAGCCGCTGCACAAGGTCACCATCATCCCGCGCGGCGCGGCGCTGGGCGCCACCATGCAACTGCCGGAGAAGGACCGCTACACCGAGGGCCGGAAGAAGCTCGAGGGCATGCTCACCGGCCTGATGGGCGGCCGCGTCGCCGAGGAGCTGGTGTTCGGCGACATCACCACCGGCGCGCAAAGCGACCTCAAGCAGGCCACGCGCCTGGCCCGCCTGATGGTCTGCGAATGGGGCATGAGTCCGGCGATGGGCCCGCAGAATTTCTCCGAGCGCGAGGAACTGCTGTTCCTCGGTCGCGAGATCAACCGCAGCCAGGAGATCAGCGAGGCGACAGCCCAGCGCATTGACGAAGAGGTCTCCCGGCTGCTGCGCGAGGCGCATGCGCGCGCCACGGAACTCCTCCGCCGGCACCGCAGCCAGCTCGATCTGATTGCCCAATTGCTGATCGAACGCGAGACGCTTGACGGCCGCGATGTCGCCGAGGTGGTCCAGCATGGCCGCCTGCTGTCCGAGACCGAGCGCGCCGCGCTCGAAGCGGACCAACCGGCGAGCCCGCCGCCCAAGACCCAGTCGAGCGACAAACTCCCGGTGGAGCTTATCCGGACGCCCTCGGCGTCCTCGAACGCCTCCTCCTTATATTGCCTCTTCAGGAACTCCTTGGCGTCCTTGAACGGCGGCGACTTGGGCTTGCCCTTATCTGCCATTGGCTGTCCTCCCATTGAACGCGCCGTGCCGCCTGTGCCACTCGGCTATCAGGGCGGCGTCGGCGATGCCCCATTCGTCTTTGAGGCGGATCGGTATGTCCGGCCACCGGGACTTGGCTACCCGCACCGCGCTGGCCTTGGTCGCCTCGCCCCTCGGGAAGCCGTCCAGCATCTCCTGCTGCCACCTCTGCGGCTTGACGAACGTTATCGACATCAGGTGCGAGCACAGTATCCCCGATCCAGATGCCGTACCCCCTGCCGAAGTTGAACATGGATGTGACGCCCTGCTCCGGCATCGGGCCGACGAGTTCGATGGCGCAACTGGATGTCTTGCCGGCCAGGAACGAGTACGGCGTGATGCACTCCCGCATCTTGTCCCAGTCGAACTCCCGCTTGTTGCCCTTGCCGGTCGGGACGCTGGGGCAGCGTGACGCGAGTTGCAGCGAGCCGTCGGCGGCGTCCAGCACGACGACCGCGCCGGTTATCCCCGGATCGATGCCTATCACATGGTCCATGCCGCACGCATTCGAGCGGGGCGCAGAGAGAGGCCCGCTTCCGCGGGCCTCTCTCGCGTACACGCGCCGTCATCGCCTACTTGTCGTCGCTGAGCAGGTCGTCGATGTCGAAGTCGTCGTCATCGTCCGCTCCGACGGCAGCCGTCGCTGGCTCCTTGCCGGCGGCGGGCTTGTCGGTCGCCGCGGGCTTGACGGCCGGCTTGCCGGACGCCGCGGGCTTGGCGGTGGCCTTGCCCGCCGCGGGCTTGTCGGACGGCTCGCTCAGGTCGTCGTCGTCATCGATGTCCTCCGAGTCCACGCCGGGCGACGACGAGCGGGCCGACGGGGAGGAGCCGCCCCTCGCCTCCGCCAACTGGCCTTGCAGCTTCTCGTATGTCGGCACGGCCATGACCGCGTCGAGCTCGAAGTCGCTGTCCGGATCGGCGGTCACGGTGCGGCACTTGGCCGAGGGGAGGATGTTGAGCTTCTGGTACTTCTCGTCCGTGCACTTGATGACCAGGTCCTGCTGGTTCAGCGGCTTGTCGGTCTCGTCCTGGATGTCGCTGAGGATCTGGTACTTGTCCAGCCCGAACTGCCACAGGCGGAACTTCTTGACCGCCTCGCGGTC
>CAIQIC010000114.1 GCA_903871765.1 uncultured Lentisphaerota bacterium | reverse complement strand
TGTGCGTTGTTCCTGCTGCTGCTGGCGCTGGGTTTTGTTGTTGCGTGGTTCGCGTGCCCGTTCCCGCGCGAGTTGCTGGCGCGGTATCCCGCCGGCACGGTGCTGCTGGACCGCCAGGGCGCGTCGTTGCGCGTCCGGCTCGGTCCGCACGACGCCGATTGCCGCCCGATTTACCGGCCCCACCGCGAGGACTGGCTAGTCAAGGCGGTGGTGGCCGCGGAAGACGGCCGGTTCTGGCAGCATCGCGGCGTGGATGCGCGGGCCATCCTCCGCGCGGTGTGGCAGAACACCACCCACCTCCGCACGGTTTCCGGCGCCTCAACGCTATCCATGCAGGTAGTCCGCCTGGCCCAGCCGCGGCCGCGTACACTGGCGGCCAAGGCGGTCGAAACCTTCCGCGCCCTGCAAATGGAACGCCGGCTGTCGAAGGAGGAGATCCTGGCACAGTATCTCAACCGCGCGCCGTTCGGCCAGAACCTGATCGGCGCGGAGGCGGCCAGCCGGCGTTACCTTGGCAAGGGCCCGGAGGATTTGAGTCTGGCCGAGGCGGCGTTGCTCGCCGGTTTGCCGCAGTCGCCGACGCGCCTCCGCCCCGACCGCTATCCCGACCGGGCGCGGCGGCGGCAGGCCTATGTGCTCCAGCGCATGGTGGCCTGCGGCTTCATCAGCGACGGCGAACGGCAGGCGGCGCGCGCTCAGCCGCTGGCGGTGCGGCCGGCCGCATACCCCTTTCGCGCGCCGCATTTTTGCGATCTGGTGGAAGCGCGGCTGGCGGAAGCCGGTCTTGTGGGCGGGACTGTTTTTGTGGGCGGGGCTTCCAGCCCCGCGTTTCGTGTGGACACGCCTTCCGGTTCCCTTGCCCATGTGGGCGGGACTTCCAGTCCCGCGCGCGGGGCCGGAGGCCCCGCCCACAGTCAGCCTTTGCCGCCCGCGACCGCCGTCCGCACCACACTCGACCCGACATGGCAGCGCGTCGCCGAGGAGGCGCTCAGCCGGCACGCGGCGGAACTGGCGCAGGGGCAGATCAAGGGTGGGGCGGTGGTGATCCTCGACGTCGCCGACGGCGCGGTGCGCGCGCTCGTGGGCTCGCCGGATTTCTTCGGCTGGCACAGCCAGGGCCAGGTCAATGCCGCGCTGGCGGCGCGCGCGGCGGGTTCCACCCTCAAGCCCTTTGCCTACGCCCTGGCCTTCGACCGCGGCCTGGTTACGCCGCAGACCATACTGGCCGATGTGCCGCGGACCTTCGGCGACTACCGGCCTGATAATTTCGATAAAAATTTTCACGGCCTGATCAGCGCGCGCGACGCGCTGATCCTGTCGCTCAACCTGCCAGCGCTGGAGATCGAGTACCGGACCGGCCAGCCGGTGTTCTACCGCGCGCTGCGGCAACTGGGGCTGGATACGCTGCGCCAGCCGGCGGAGCACTACGGCGCGGGTCTCGTGCTCGGCAACGGGGAGGTGCGGCTGCTCGACCTCGCCAACGCTTACGCCTGCCTGGCGCGCGGCGGCGACTACCGGCCGTGGCGGGTGCTGGCGGACGCGCCCGCCGCGCCGGGCCGGCGTGTGTTCTCGCCCGAGGCCTGCTGGCTCATCGCCGAGGCGCTCGGCGGCGACGAGCGTGCGCTCGACGCGACGGGCCATGCCGCCGACGTGCGCCTGCCGCCGCTGGCCTGGAAGACCGGCACCTCGTCCGGCTTCCGCGACGCGTGGACCATCGCCTTCAATCCGGAGGTGGTCATCGGCGTCTGGGTGGGCAATCCCGACGGCGCAGCCAGCGACCTGCTGGTCGGCAAGAAAGTGGCCGCGCCGATCGTATGGGAAATTTTCAGGCGTCTGTATCCCGACAACGACGGGCCTTGGTTCGCGCGGCCCGCGGGGTTGGCGTCGCGCGCGGTCTGCACGGTCTCCGGCTGTCCGCCGGGTCCGCATTGTCCGGCGGTCATCATGGACTGGTATCTGCGCGGCAGCAGCAGTTTCCGGTCCTGCGCCGTGCATCCGCGTCCGGCTGGGCCGGACGGCCAACTGGCCGAGGTCTGGCCCGCGGAGGTTGCGGCCTTTCTGGCCCGTCAGCGCGCAGCGCCGGTCCGGCTACCGGACCACCCGGCAGCCCGGCTGGCGCGGCTGCGGATCACCTCGCCGGCGGCTGGCAGCACGTTCCGCCTGCTGGACGAGCTGGCGGAGCGCGTCCAGCGCCTGCCGCTCGCCGCCTCCGGCGAGGCGGCTGGCGGGCGGGTGCACTGGTTTGAAAACGACTGCTACCTGGGTGCGGCGCGCCCGGGCGAGCCGCTGTTCTGGCCGTTGGCCCGTGGCCGGCATCAAATCGTCTGCTGCGACACGGCCGGCCTCAGCGACCGCGTGGAAATCATGGTGGAGTAGGAGGAGGGGGGTATCGGGCTCCTATCGCCCCTTGGGACATTGGTGTGGACATCGAAAAATGTTTCATTTACGGAATATGTCCGTTGGTTCGCACTCTTCGGAACGGCTGGAGCAATAACTGGCGCACTTTGTGCGCTCCCGCTCCTGGCCCTATGCAAAAAAGGCTCCAAGAAAGTTCCCGGAAGCGGTGGGATCAGTCCGAAAAATAACAAATAGCGGAATTTCACGGCGAGCAGGGTTGCGTTGCGACCAGCGATGCTGCTGATAAGCCCTGGATCAGCGCGGCGGAAGGTCACACGGACTAAAGGAAACGACCTACGCGCGGGTTTCGGAGATCACTCCGAAAGGAGTTGCAGCGGCGCGGGGATCTGCTTACGGGCCGAGCAGTGTTTGCATGCCCTTGCCCATGGCATCGCCGATCAGAAGGCGGGCGGACGTGGTGAAGTTTTAGCTTTGCATCAGCAATCCTCCCTGACACTATCCGCCCGGCAAATCTATGCAAAAACAGCGCAACACATTTTCGAACCGGATGACGCGCCCGTGGTGCGGATGGTTGGCCGCCGGTGCCGTCTGGGCGGGCGGCTGGTTATCGGCCGCGGCCGAAGTTGAGCTGGCCGCGGTTCCGCTGAGCGAGTTTGATGCCCGTTTCCGGCCCGTGGACCAGCCGGTCGTCATGGAATACGATCTTGGGTACCGGTTCCTGCACATCGAGCTGCGGCGCATCGGGAAAATTGTGGCAACCACCACCATTGGCAAGTGGCAGCATCGGGTCAAGGGCGTCGAGGTGCCGGCGTTGTTGCTTGATGTGCGGGCGGACTCGCCGGACAGCGGGAAAAAAGGGGAGCGTCCCCGTGTTTCGATTCATAACCGGATCCTGGCGGTGGTCACCGTGCCCGAACTGGAGGTGCTCCTGTTTGCCAACTATTCCGATGAATATCTGAATCCGCTGATCGGCCGGGCGCGGGAGAACCTGTCGTACGCGGTGTACAGCACCGAAGCCGGGCGGGTGGACTACGCGTGCCACCATCTCCAGAGCGGGGTGGTGACCACGAATCTGGCCAATCCGGAATTGCTGATGGAACTGAGCCGGCGGGTCCGGCCGGTGCTGAATTTTCTGATCCGGCAGTGCGAAAAGAAGGACGGGGCGGCTGGGCCGGACGAACCGGAACGGGTTATGGTGAACCTGGATGGCCGGGTGGAAGCCTTGCGCCTGCTGACGCACCAGGAGCGGAGCCCCGCCTGTCTGGGGCGCCGCAAGTTTGACGCGCTGCATATGTCCACGGCGACCGAGCGCGGCAGCAAGGCCCGGCCGCGCAATTTTCACGCCTGGTGCATGCCGGTGGAGACCCTGGCCGAGCAGTTGAACGATGCCGCGCTGCTGACCGTCGCGCGCACGGCCCCCGTGCGCACGGTGGTGCCGCTCCTGCTTATTTATGAACTCGGCCTGGGCAGCGTCAGGGCGACCATGACGGCGATGCACGTGGGGCGCGACGGGGCCGCGAGCGGCGCGCCACCGGTGGCCGAAGGTCATGCCGCGCCGGGCGCGACCAACGCTGTAAAATCAAACGGTGCCGCAGTTTCCGCCGCAGCCGGTTCTTGACTTGCTGCGCCGGGCGGCTATAGTGCGCACCGCTGTCTGCCGGATGGTGTAATGGTAGCACAACAGACTCTGGATCTGTTTGTCTAGGTTCAAGTCCTAGTCCGGCAGCCATTTCCACGCTCTCCCAAAACGCCAGAAAAACGCATAAAAAGCCTGATATTATTGCGTGTAATGCGTGTGGCTGGTTTGTGGTATGTCCCTTGCTGTTTCTTCAAAACACCCCCTGTGAGTGTCCGATTTTGGCACAAATTGGCACAAGACGACCGGCCGCTAAAAATGGGCGGACCGGGGTGGCGTAATCGCAACGCCCACCCCACACCTCCAGGGGTGCAACGCAGCCAAGACGGCCAGCAGCACCACAAGGAGGGATGGACCGTAGGGGCATAAACATCCGGTGAACATCAGGTCGGATAGGGCACCAACCTTAACCCACCCACCGGCCACGCTCGGCATGAAAAACGTCCCATGAGCCCTAGGGAAACCGGCCCGGCACGACCTGGTGGGAGTCTCCAGCGGCCCGGCGGACGGCAGGGTGACGGCCGAGAGGAACTGTCCTCCCCCCCGCCTGGGGATTTACGGCGCACGCATCCGCTTGGCCTCGGTGGATTTCAGAGTGGAGCACAATGACAAAAGAGGTCGGAAGATTGCTCTCCCGGCCTCTCTGTGCTTCAAGCCCAACCCGGCCAGCTATTTCTGCGATTCGACACGATAGAAACGCTGGGTAACGCCCACCTCGTTCGTACCTATCAGCGTCATCGTCCCAGTGCCATTATTGGTGCACTCGGTGAACGACGTGAGCGGGAGTGGGGCCCATGTGCCAGTGAGCAGATCGTCTTTGTAAACGATCCGATACTTGATGCCACCCATGCCATCGAACAGCAGTTTGACTTCACCCGATATCGGATCGAGGTAGAACCCACTGCCGGTCAAGAGCACCGCTGGCGGTGCATTCGTCGGCAACGGCCGGGCGACGACCGCCGGCACCGAATTCGAGCTCTCGTATAGGCTGTTGGTAGCCGACACCACGTAATAGTACCAAACACCATTCGTCAGCAACGTGGTGTTCGTGTAGGTCGTGGTTGAGACGTACGCAATGGCCGCGTACGGGTGGTTCGTGTTTGTTGACCGCTTTACAATGTAGCCGGCGGTGGCGTTAGTCACCGTGTCCCAACTCAGGTAGACAGTGGCATCTCCCGCTATGGCCGTCACATTGGTCGGCATATCGGGAAGCGGCACCACCGGCTGGGGTTGCAACACGACCGTCATCGGTCCGGCGACGGAGGGGGACCAGGACTGGCCACCGTCGGTGCTGACCTCGGTGAAGATGTCGAAGAAGCTGTCGCAATCATTGTCCGTGCCGTTGGCCGTCATGGTCGTCCGGCCCAGCGAGGCCTTGGTCGGGCTCTCCCGGATTTGCACGTTCGCCGGCAGCCCGCCGCCGGAGATGTCCAACTGCGTCATCTCCGTGTCATAATACTCAGTAACGCCATCGTCCCCCAACCGGCAGGTGAGCTGCACGCCGTCGGTCGCCGGCGCCGTCACGTGGCTGTAGGTCAGCCCGCCGTCGTACGAGATGTCAAACTCGACGGTCGAGCCGCAGGTGTGCGAGGTGCTGTAGCCCGGCAGCGGCGGCGGGATGGCCGCCGTGAACTGATGGTTGACGAAGTTAGTGATCACGATCCCGTCGGCGTAGTAGGCAGCCCACTGCTGCGTGCAGATGTACCGGCCGCTGAGCTGCGGAAACAGGTTGTTGGTGAACAGGTTGACAGGAGCGATGCGCACCAGTTCCTCGTGGGCTGGGCCGTTGGTGGCCGGTCCCCACGACACCCCGCTGTCGGTGCTGACCTCGGTGAAGATGTCGAAGAAGCTGCTGATCGCCGCGCCACCGCCCGCGCCGCCGCCGCCCCCGCCGGCGAGCGAACTAGTGCCGCCCTGGCTGGCTTTGGTCGGGCTTTCGCGGATCATCACCCCCACCGGCAGGTCGCCGCCGGCGATGTCGAGCTGGGTCACTTCCGTGTCGTACGTGGACCGCCCCTGGAAGACACGAGTGTTGCCGATGGTCACGGTCATCGTGGCCGGCGCCCGGGCGGGCGTGAAGTGCGCCCCGCCGTCGGTGGAGAGCTGGAAGTCCATCTGCAGATCAACCGTGTGAGTCTGGCTCGCGCCGAAAACCGGCGGCTCCATCCACTGCGTGAACAGCTTGTGTCGCAGCTCGCGAATGCAGATGCCGCTGGCGTACTGTTGCCACCACCCCGGCGTCGTGTACTGGCCGTTGGGCATCGGCAGCACCTTGCGTGGCGCCAGCGCCGGCGGGATCAACTGCGGATCGGGTTTCAATTCCAGCCGCAGCGGCTGGCTCGCGAGCGTCCAGGTGACGCCGAAGTCGGTGCTGACTTCCAGGTAGATGTCGAAGAAGCTGTCGATCATGTAGCCGCCGGGAATCGTTTCAATCCGCGTCTCGCCCGCCGAGGCCTTGGTCGGGCTCTCGCGGATCATCACGCCGGCGGGCAGGCCGCCGCCGCTGAGGTTCAGTTGCAGCAGCTCTGCCCCGTAGAGCGTGTCCGCGCCGTCCGGGCCATTGTTGACCAGGTGGATCTGGGTCGGCGCGTTGGTCGCCACGCAGGACTGCCACGTCAGCCCGCCGTCCAGGGACACTTCCATCTCCACTTGGGAGTTGAACGAATGGGTGACGTTGCTGCCGACCCCGGCCGGCGGCGTCACGCCCGCCGACACCAGGCGCTGGGCGACGTTGCTGAGCAGGATGCCGCCGGGGAAGGCGATGATCGTCGTTTCCGGCGGCACATACAGGCTGTTGGTCGGCGGCAGCAGGTTGGTCGCAAAGAAGTGCTTCTTCAACTGCCGCAGCACGGTGACGTTGAAGGAACATGCGGCTTGCTGACCGCAGGTGTCGGTGGCAGAGCAGTTCACGGTGGTGGTCCCGATGGGGAACGTGCTGCCGCTGGGCGGCAGCGCCGTGACCGTGATCGGCGGGCAGCCGCCGCTGGTCGTCGGGGCGGGATAGTTCACCACCGCCCCGGCCGGACTGGTGGCCCGCACCGTGATGTTGCTCGGGCAGGTGATGGCCAGCGGCACCACCGGCTGGGGTTGCAACACGACCGTCATCGGCCCGGCAATGGACGGCCACCAGGAAAGCCCGCCGTCGGTGCTGACTTCGGTGAAGATGTCGAAGAAGCT
>CAIQIC010000113.1 GCA_903871765.1 uncultured Lentisphaerota bacterium | reverse complement strand
GGTGGCCAATGTGTATGGTTCGAACAGTTTGTATGTGGCGGACCAAAACAACCACACGATCCGGATGGTGACCTTGGTCGGATCGGTGGGCACCGGAGGGGTGGTGACGGCGGCCGGGGTGGTGACGACGCTGGCGGGCAAGCCCGGGTGGGTGGGCAGTATAGATGGAACGGGCAGCGTGGCACGATTTAACTCCCCGGCCGGCGTGGCCGTGGACCACGAGGGCACCGTGTATGTGGCGGACAGCGGCAATCACACGATCCGGACGGTGACGCCCGACGGAGTGGTGACGACCCTGGCGGGCAGCCCCGGGCTGTATGGCAGTACCAATGGCACGGGCAACGCGGCGCGGTTTAATTATCCCACCGGCCTGGCCGTGGACTTCACCTTCAACCTGTACGTGGCGGACCGGAACAATCACACGATCCGGATGGTGACGGCGGCGGGGGTGGTCACGACGATCGCGGGCAGCGCGGGGTTGGCGGGCAACGTTGATGGGGTGAGCACCAATGCGCGGTTCAACGCCCCGGCCGGCTTGGCCTTGGACAGTCTGGGCAACCTGTATGTGGCGGATAGCGGTAATCACACGCTCCGGAAGGTGACACCCGCCGGGATGGTCACGACGATCGCCGGCAGCGCGGGAATCCCGGGCAGCTCCGACGGCGTGAGCAGCGCGTTCCAGTTTAATCAGCCTTTAGGCGTGGCGGTGAATGGCGACGGCATCCTGCTGGTCGCGGATACCTCGAACCAACGTCTGGCGATCAACGTACTGGTGGCGCAGATCGTGCCGATTGCGGTGCAGGCGGCGCCGCCAAGTGCCGCGACGGTGACGGGTCCGGGCCTTTATCCCGTGGGTACGAATATTCAGATTTCCGCAAGCGCCGTTCCAGGCTGGGGATTCACCGGGTGGAACGACGGGGCTACCACCAACACGGTGCGGATGATCACGGTGCCCTTGGGTGGCGCGATTTACACGGCGTCGTATGTCAGCCTGCCGCCGGCCATCTCGGTCACCCCCGCCGGCCAATTCTTTGGCGACGTACTGGTGGGCGGCACGCGCTACCGGGTCTTGACCGTTAAGAATATCGGCGGCGGCGTGCTAACCGGCAGCGCCACGTGTGCCACGCCGCTCAGCATCCTGTCCGGCGGCGCCTACACCCTGGGCGCGGGCGCAAGCCAGACCGTGATGGTGCTCTACTCGCCGACCGCGGTGGGCAAGCTCAAGGCCAACGTGATTTTCACCGGTGGCGGCGGCGTGACCAATGCGATGGTCGGCGCCGGTGTGGCCCCCACCAAGAATTTGCCGTGGCTGATGATGCTGCTCGGCGACTGACGGCCCAGCGGAACGACGGGGCGCTGATGCAACCAACAAAAATACGACGGGCCGGCGAAGACGGAAGCGCGGCGCGCCTCGTCCGGCGCGGTTGGCTGGCGTCGGGCGTGGGCGCCTGGCTGACGCTGTGTTCGGCCGGGCTGACCAGCGCCAATGGAACGAACAGGGCGGAATTCGCCGCCCTGCCGCTGGTCTCGCTCGCCGTCACGGATGCGCCCGTGTCCGCGGTGCTCCAAAAGATGTCGCAGTTGGCCCACTGCGACATCCAGGCGGCGGACCCGTGGCTGGCTTCCTTCCCCGTGACATTGCGCCTGACCAATGCGAGCATGGAGGCGGCCCTGGCGAAGCTGCTGGGCAACCTGAACTACGAGCTCGAAGTTGGCCGGCCGGCTGGCAACGTCACGGCGATCACCATCCATGCGAAGCTGCCGGCGCCCGGGCAACCACCGCCAGGAGAGCCGCAGGTTGAACGCCGGGCCGCGCGGCCGTCGCCGCACGGCCACGCGGATCTGGACGTGGAGGTCCTGCCGCCGGCGCAGCCGGGCGGCAAGGGCGTCACGCAGCGGCAGGTGCTGGCGGCGCAGCAGCGGGCAGCGTCCAATACCGTGGCGGCGGCGCCGGGCCGTCAGGTTCCCCTGGAATAGGTTCTGCAAGGGCGGCGCGTGGGCGGGGCTGTGAGCCCGCTGGTTTGCAAGCGGTGTAAACAGTACATAAAAAGCAACGATCCGAAAGGAGAAGGACAGCATGAAGAAGGCACGATGGATGGTAGTGGCGGTGGGGCTGTTGATTACCCTGGCAGGGTGGGCCAGCGCATCGTCCAGTTGGTATAGTTGCACGGTGACCGCCACGGGCGCGGCCGCCTGGGGTCCCACGGACGGCGTGGTGTACCTGCGACTCACGGATGGCGGTGGAGCCTTTACCAACAAGTGGGTGATGACGGACGTGAGCAGCAAAATAACCGATCGCATGCTGGCGACGGCGCTGACCGCCATGAGCAGCGGCAAGCAGGTGGTCGTTTATTTGGATGCGGCGCAGTCCTACCCCACGCTGCAAACCTGCTACCTGGTGAGCGATATCTGGTAACGGTGGACTGAAAAGGGCGGCGGGCTGGGGGCCGGGGTTGTATACGGGAAGGCCGTTCCCCCATGAGCTGCCGCGGGAATGCGGCGCGAGGATCGCCGGCGCCCGGGCGGCAAGGCCCAGAGCGCCGACGGTTGCTTTCCAAAAAAATGCTGACGTTTCCGGCGGGGACGGTGGGCGATAACAGGAGTTGATCATGATGAAACACATTGGACGAGCGGCAACGCTGGCGATGTTGCTGGCGGGTTTCCAGACGCGGGCGGATATGCCGCCGCCCGCCCAATCCACGCCGCCCGCGCGGGATCTGTTCGCGGCGGCGCCGTGGACCCTCAGCCTTGGCGGCGGTTTGACCAAGCGCGAGGGCGACGAAGTGGTCAAAGACAGTTACAGCCTGGAGCTTAAACTGGGTTATGACCTCTCGCCGCAGTGGACGTTAGAGCTGGGCCTGGACATCATGCCCAACTTGAGCCGGCGCGACGCCTCGGAAACGTTCAAGGCCCTCAGCAACGACACCTGGGGCGTCCGCCTGGGGGGCGACGCGCTCTTTCACCTGCGCAACACCAAAGATCTGCACGTGGATCCCTTTCTCGCCGCCGGGCTGGGCGCCAATGTCTACGAGGAGGATCTGGGACACGGCAACGTCGTCCCATTTGTTCAGGCGGGCGCAGGCCTGTTTTATCACTTCAACGATGTCTGGGCCTTGCGCGGCGATTACCGCCTGTCGGTGGAAGGAGTGAACACCGAGATTCATCAACTGATCAGCGCCGGCGTCACCTATCGCTTCGGCGCCAGCATGCCGCCGCGCTACACCCTGATCACCCCCGGCGACCTCGACAGCGACGGCGACGGCCTGACCGACAAGGAGGAAATGCTCTTAGGCACCGATCCCTTCAACCCCGACACCGACGGCGACGGCCTGACCGACGGCGAGGAGGTCAAGATTTACCACACCGATCCGCTGAATCCGGACAGTGATTTCGACGGCCTCTCGGACGGCGCCGAGGTCAAGATTTACCACACCGATCCCATGGATCCGGACACCGATCGCGGCGGCGTTTCCGACGGCCATGAGGTCATCGAGGACGGCACCAACCCGCTCGATCCCAAGGACGACCTGCAGCTCTTCATTCTGAACATTGAGTTCGATTACGACAAAGCGATCATCAAACCGCAGTACTTCGAGAAACTGGACATCATTGTCAAGGTGCTGCAACGCGATCCGGGCGCCACGGCCAAGGTCGAGGGTCATGCCGACAAGCGCAAGTTGTCCAAACATGAGTACAACCTGGCCCTCTCCGACCGGCGGGCCCGGGCCGTGGTGGATTATCTGGTCGAGGTGGGCGGCATCAACCGCCAGCGCCTGACCTACAAAGGCTTCGGTTTCACCCGGCCGATCGCGCCCAACGACACCGAGGAGCACATGCAGAAGAACCGGCGCACCGAGGTGTACATCAAGAAGAGCGGCCAGGCGGAAACGTCCGCCGCCCAGCCCCTGGCGGTTCCGGCCGTGGCGGAGCCCAAGGCCAATCCGTAAGGCGGGGCGGTTGCGGGTGCGCTTCACCCGGCTGGGCGATACGCGGGTTGCACACGAGATGCCCTTGCGGGAGTACAGTTGTGTCCCTGGAGCCGCCGGCTGCGCGTATTGCCGCCAGGGGTTCGAGCAGCTCGAAGCCCCGGTCGCTGCGCCGCTGTCCGCTTGTCCCCGCTGCGGCGCGCCGGTGGAACGCCGCCTCTCCGCGCCCGCTGTTCCGCCGTCGCGCGGCGCGTTGAGCGACCGCGCGCAGCGCGCCGGCTTCCATCAGCTCAAACGCGTGGATCGGGGCACCTATGAAAAGCAGTTCTGACCAGCGGCAGATTGACGTCCCGGCGGTAAAAGTGTAACAGTTCACGAAACAGGAGCGCTACATGAAAAGCTGGATGTTGGCATTGGCGTTGTGCGGGGCGGGCGTGCTGGCCGTGCCGGAGCCCGGACAGGCCCAGGAGCAAACGGGTTACAAGGACGTGGTGGTGGTCAAGGGTTCGGTGCATGTGACGCGCGATGCGTCCAACATGGTGCAAGCCATCGCCATTACGACCGACCAGGGAAAGACGGTTAACGTCAAGGTGGACGACAACAGCAGGGAAATCGCCCGTATTGAAAATCGGCGCGTTTTCGCCACGGGTACGATGAAGGATAACATCCTCAGCGTGCAGACTTGGTTCCTCACCAACCGTCCGTAAGGCGCCACCGGCCAGGGCGGTCAGCGGCGGCAGGCGGACACCTTCCTCGCTGCGAGCGCGTTATTGGCTGAACCCCGCCTTCGGTCTTCAGCCTGCGGCTTCAGCCCTCCGCCGTCGCGCCACAGCACTTCTTGTACTTCTTGCCGGAGCCGCAGGGACAGGGATCGTTGCGGCCGACCTTGGGTTCATCGCGCCGTACGGGCGTGATTTTTTCCGCCAGGGCGGCCTGCATGGCCGCCTCGGCGCCGGCATTTTCAGCGCCCGCCGGGACGGCCGCCGGCACGGCGGCTCCGCCGCGGCCGAGGGTGGCCACCTCTTCGTGGATATACATCATCGGCAGGTGCGCGACGAAGGTGCGAAACGCTTCGGCGGACGTGGCCGAGCGGAACATCTTGTGTGCGATCTCGTCCTTGATGCGATCCATGAGGTCGGAAAACATCGCGTAGGCTTCGTGCTTGTATTCGACCAGCGGGTCGCGCTGGCCATAGGCGCGCAGTCCCACGCCCTGGCGGAGCGTGTCCATGTTGCGGAGGTAATCCTGCCACTGGGCATCCACGGCCTGGAGAATGATGTAACGCTCCATGTGCACCAGCGCCTCGGGATTTTCCAGGCGGATCTTGATCTCGTAGGCCTGCCGGACGCGCTCGAAAATCACGGCCGCCATGCGGTCGGCGTCCGGTTCACCGGCGCCGAGTTCCTCCCGCTTCAGGCCGATGGGGAAGGTCATGTTGGCCCAGGCGATAAAATGCTTCAGCGGATCGGCCTCCACGGCGTCCTTGGCCCGCAGCGCCTCCACCGTCTGCTCGGCCTCGTGGACGATGACGTCGCGGATTACGTCGTAGAGCTGGTCGCGCACCGCCGGGCTGGCGACGACGTCGCTGCGGAAACCATAGATGATTTCGCGCTGCTTGTTCATCACGTCGTCATACTCCAGCGTGCGCTTGCGGATGGAGAAGTTCTGCTGCTCGACGCGGCGTTGAGCGGTCTCGATCGAGCGGTTCAGCCAGCGATGCTCAAGCACCTCGCCCTCCTGGATGCCGAGCTTTTCCATGATGCCGGCGATGCGCTCGGACCCGAACAGCCGCATCAGATCGTCCTCCAGGGAGACATAGAAGCGGGAGGAGCCGGGATCGCCCTGGCGGGCGCAGCGGCCGCGCAACTGCCGGTCAATGCGCCGGGACTCGTGGCGTTCAGAGCCGATCACGTACAGACCGCAGGGGGCTGCAAGCAGGGCCTTCCGCAGGGTCCGGCCCTCGTACTTGTCGTCCAGCCGGAGCAGGGAGGTGATCACGTCGCGGGACAGTTGGACCACGCCTTCCCCGAGCTTGATGTCCGTGCCGCGGCCGGCCATGTTCGTGGCGATGGTCACCGCGCCCTGCTGGCCGGCGAGCGCCACGATCTCGGCCTCGCGTTGATGGTTCTTGGCGTTGAGCACGTTGTGCGGGATGTTTTGCCGGCGCAGCATGCGGCTCACCAGCTCGGAGGTTTCGACGGAAATCGTGCCCACCAGCACCGGCTGGCCGCGGGTGTGGCAGGCGGCGATTTCCTCGATGATGGCGTTGAATTTCTCGCGCTGGGTCTTGTAGATCAGATCGTTCTGGTCCACGCGGCGCACCGGCCGGTTGGTGGGGATCACCACGACGTCGAGCTTGTAAATCTGGTGGAACTCGTCCGCCTCGGTCTCCGCCGTGCCGGTCATGCCGGCCAGCTTCTGGTACATGCGGAAGTAGTTCTGAATCGTGATCGTCGCCAGGGTCTGGGTCTCGCGCTCGATCGTGACACCTTCCTTGGCCTCGACGGCCTGATGCAGTCCGTCGCTCCAGCGCCGGCCCGGCATGAGCCGGCCGGTGAATTCGTCCACGATGATGATCTGGTTTTCCTGGATGACGTATTCGACGTCGCGCTCGTACACGCTGTAGGCGCGGATGAGCTGGTCCACGGCATGGATGCGCTCGCTCTTGTCGGCAAACTCGTCCTGCATCTTTTGCCGCTGCTCGATTTTCTGCTCCTCGGACAGCGCGTGGTCGCCGTCGAGCAGGGCCAGTTGCGTGGCCAGATCGGGCAGGACGTAGGCGTCGGGATCATTCGGGCTGAGCGTCTCGCAGCCCTTCTCGGTCAGGTTGGCGTCGTTGCCTTTTTCATCAATGGTGAAGAACAGCTCTTCGCGCAGCGCGCGGGCCTCCTCCTTGTTCATGTCCGTGAGCATCCGGCTTTCGATGCGCTCCACGAGCCGGCGGGCCGGGGGTTCCTCGAGCAGGTGTTGGAGTTGCTTGTTCTTCGGCATGCCCTGGCGCACCTGATACAGCTTCCGCATGGCGGTTTCTTCGTCCGACCGGTCGATCTCCGCCTTGGCTTCGGTCACGAGCCGGTTGCAGAGATCGCGCTGGCGGCGGACGAGGCGCTCGACAGCGGGCTTGAGCTCGGCATACTGCGTGGTGGAATACGGCGCCGGGCCGGAAATGATCAGCGGCGTGCGCGCCTCGTCAATCAGGATCGAGTCCACCTCGTCAATGATCGCGTAGAAGTAGCCGCGCTGCACCTGCTCCTCGGGGCGCGTGGCCATGCCCTTGTCGCGCAGGTAGTCGAAGCCGAACTCGCTGTTCGTGCCGTAGGTGATGTCCTTGGCGTACTCCACCCGCCGCTCCTCGGGGGTCATCGCGTTCTGGATGCAACCGACCGTCAGGCCGAGAAAGGTGTACACGGCGCCCATCCACTCCGCGTCGCGGCGGGCGAGGTAATCGTTGACCGTGACCACATGCACGTTCCGGCCGGTGAGCGCGTTGAGGTACACCGGCAGGGTGGCGACCAGCGTCTTGCCCTCGCCCGTGGCCATTTCCGCGATCTTGCCCTGGTGCAGCACGATGCCGCCGATAAGCTGCGTGTCGAACGGCACCATTTCCCAGGCGAGCGGCCGGTCGCATACCTGGAGCGTGGTGCCGCACAGCCGGCGGCAGGCGTTTTTCACCACGGCGAAGGCCTCGCACAGGAGGTCGTCCAACGTCTGGCCCTGGGCCAGGCGCTGCTTGAACTCCCCGGTTTTGGCCTGCAGAGCCGCATTGGACAGCGGCTGGAGCTCCGCCTCCAGCGCGTTGATGCGCGGCACCAGCGGGCGCAGCAGCCGCACGTCGCGTTCGTTCTTGGTCCCGATGATTTTCTTAAGCAGCCATTGCATACCGTTGTCCGCCTGCCGGCCACCTGCCGGCGCGGGCCGGGCCAGGGACCAAAAACTGCATTATGCGGGTTAAAAGGCCCGGATTCAAGCCTCCGGTTTCAGGATTTCATGGACGCGCCAACCTGCGCCGGCGCGTGTCCATCCCCGGCCGCAAGCCCCGCCGGTCGGGGGATTACCAGCGGGCGGGATCGTAAAGGGCCATTTCCAGGGTTTCCACGCCGCCGAGCAGGCGGGTCATGCTGTAGCCCTGGGCCTTGCCGTCCGTCCGCGTATACGTCCGGTACTTGTAGATGCCCTTGGGTTTCCAAGCCGGCGCGGAATCCTGCCAGCGCACGGCGGAACTGGGCGGCTTTAGAAAAGTCTTGAGCGCCTGGTCGGCGGGGCCGCGCACGGTCAGGTACTGCGCGATGCAGACCAGTTGCTCGTCCTGGGATCGGAAAAAGGCCGCCACGGCGCCGTTCGTGCCGACGGCATACACGCAGACTTGGGTCGCCGAGCCGGCCAGGTGCGTCGGGGATAGCGCGGGATAGGACCACTCCGACCGGGCACGCACCGCGACGGGCTGGCCGTAAAGCTTATCGCACTGCTCGCGGGTGGCACCCAGTTCTCCCCGGGCGCACGGCAGCAACGCGAGCAACAGGCCGGCAACGGGTAGGCGGTAGTTCATGGCAGCGTTCTCCGTATAACGATCCTCATCGACCGGGCGCGCTCACGATGTGTGATTTCACTTGCTGAAAAATAGTGTATGCCCTGCTGCGCAAGGTGTCGAGATTGAAGTCCCCGGTCTGGCCGCGCTCAACACGTGACCAGCGTAAACTGCCGGCAGCCGCCGTGCAAGCCCGAAGGAGCGCATTCCACGCCGGCCGCCACACGGGGATGCGCCGCTTATCATGGATTAGCCCCCTGGCCTTTCTTCCGTGCAAGCCTGGTTGGACCGCGGGCGGGTCATGCTGCGCGGTCCGGTGCCCATAACAAAAATCTATCCGGCCGGATAGATTTTTGTTATCGGCGAAAAACGGGAAATACTTTCACTATATGACAGATCCGTTACGGCAGCGGCGGCAATGCGGTTGACACCCGCGCGGACGCGGACTAGCATGAAAAAATTAAGGAGCCCGGCGTGCTGCGGCGAAAAATGCTTAAACACGGTGCGGTGGCGGTGTTCCTCGGCTTGAGCGGTTTTCTCGGCGCGGCGCTGCCGGCCGCCGGCGCGGCCCCGCGGCCGAACATCATCCTCTGCATGACGGATGACCAGGGCTGGGGCGACGTGAGTTATAACGGCCTGAAACAGATCCGGACGCCCCATCTGGATTCCATGGCGGCCGCCGGGCTGCGGTTCAACCGCTTCTACGCCCAGCACCCGAGCTGCTCGCCCACGCGGGCCAGCGTGATGACCGGCCGCCACCCGTACCGCATGGGGACCTTCTGGCCCGGTATGCCCCTGCGCCTGCAGGAAATGACCATCGCCCAGGCCGTGAAACGGGCCGGTTATGCCACCGCGCATTTCGGGAAGTGGCATTTGAGCGGAGGGAAACCCGGGGCCGGCCGGCCGATTGCCGCCACCGATCCGCTCGGCCCCGGTAAGTTCGGTTTCGACGAGTGGTTCACGGTCTCCAACTGGTTCGATCTGGACTGGACCTTCAGTCACAACGGCACCTTGGAAAAAGTCACCGGCGACGGCTCGGACGCCATCGTCGCGGAAGCGCTGAAGTACATCGCCAAGAAAGTGAAAAACAACGAACCTTTCCTGACGTGCATCTGGTACGGCAGCCCGCACGTGCCGCTCAAACCCCTGCCGGCGGATCTCAAGGCGGCCGGCGGCGCGGCGTACTATGGGGAAATCCTGGGGGTTGACCGCAGCCTGGGCGCGCTACGCGCCGGCTTGCGCAAGCTGAACATCGCTGACAATACTCTGGTCTGGTTCTGTAGCGACAACGGCGCGTGGGTTGACGAAAAGGCCGCCCCGGACGCCTATGGTTGGAACGGCGGCTTGCATGGCCATAAGGGCGAACTGTGGGAGGGCGGCATCCGCGTGCCCGGTCTGATCGAGTGGCCGGCGCGGATCAAGAAACCCGTCAGCACCGAAGTAATTGCCTGTACCAGCGACATCTATCCAACCATCGTGGATCTCCTGCAAATCAAAATCCCCGACCAGGTGCTGCCGCTCGACGGGATCAGCCTGGTGCCGTTGCTGGACGGAAAAATGAAGGAGCGGCCCCAACCGCTCGGGTTCTGGCACCACGGCGAGGAGACCCTGGAAGAGGGGCCGGCGGCCTGGCTGGAGAACCGCTACAAGCTTTTTCAGCAAAATAGTCCGCGGAAGGTCGAGCAACTATACGACCTGATCGCTGATCCGCATGAGACCACGGATGTGGCCGCCCAGCACCCGGAGATCGTCGCCCGGATGCTGGCCAAACTGGAGCGCTGGAAGAAGTCCGTCCAGCGGAGCAACCGCGGCGGGGATTACCCGGACGGCCGGCTGCTGCCGCCGCCGCCGGGCATATAACGCCGGCCGGCCGCCGTGGGCGCAGGTTCGTTCTGCGCACCGCTAGTGCGCGTCAAGTACGCCGGGCCGGGCCAGCGCCGGTCGCGAATGATGCGTTCCCTATGGATACTTGAACCCATTTGTTGCCGAGCCGCTGTTGGCAGACCAATCGAAGAGGAGCTTCGGAGTATTACCAAGCTCATAACCCGCATAATAGTATGCAGGTGCGATAAATTCTGGGAATGAATTGGTACTCCCCAATTTACCCGTCCGCAAGGTGCCGCTCCCGTCATATACGTCTCCGGATTTCTGCCGCCGCGGATTATCGGACTCCACATAGCCCAGACTGCCCGAATTGAAATAATCAGCGTAGGCGGATACATCACAATACGCGTCAACCGCTGCGCTATAATTCGTGCACAGGTTCGTGACCAGAATATACGAATACCACCCATGCACTTCTGCCATATAACTTGACCCGGAAGGATACCACCACGCCCATCCCTCTGGCGCACCAGCATGCGGTCCTATGGGTGTTGCGTTAGCAATAGCGTTTGCTTCTGCCGATGAAAGGGGGGCAGCATAAGCAGAGCCATCCACCCAATTTATTTCTCCGTTGTTCGTCCAACTCCCCGTCCGGCTTGTCAGCGTCATGTTGGTCAGGATATCATAAACGCCTGCCGTGCCCTGCGAATTCCATGGCGTCCAGTCAAAGCCGTTGGTGGTAAGATTCAGCCGTGCAAGCAGGCCGGTTACGGTCAATGCCGGGAAGGCTGTTGCGTTAGTATTGGCAGCAAAATAACCGTTGAAGGTTCCATTGGTCAGGCGGGTGCGATCAAGGTAATGCGAAATCAAATTGGTCGCGGCGGCTTGGACTTGGCTGACCAGTCCC
>CAIQIC010000112.1 GCA_903871765.1 uncultured Lentisphaerota bacterium | reverse complement strand
GGGCGGTTCCGGCGGTGGCGCGTCTTGGGGCGAATTTGGTGGGGCTGGCGGTGCAGCCACATCCGGACAGGGCAATGCCGGCGGGGCTTGCCTTGCTTGGGGTGGCCCTTATGTGGCAGGAGGTGGCGGCGGTGCCGGGTCTGCTGGCACTGACGGGAATCTGCAAGATCCGGGTGCCGCTGGTGGTGCCGGACTTTCGAATTCCATCACGGGCACCTCGAAATCGTATGCTGGCGGCGGCGGCGGCGGGGCTTACGATAGCACCGGCGGCACGGGCGGCACGGGCGGCGGCGGCAATGGCGGCAACGGCGGTGGTGGTGCGATTAGCGGGACGGCCAACACGGGTAGCGGCGGCGGTGGCCAAGGCGGCAACAACGGAGCCGCCGCAGGTTCCGGTGGCTCCGGCATCGTGATTATCTCCTACGTCAGCGGGTCTATGGATCCGAACGCGCCGTCCTCAAGCGGTGCCACGCTGACGGTGTTGGAGGACACGGCCACGGCGCTGGCGGCAGGCGATTTCGGCTACTCCGATCCGAATTCAAGCCCTCTCGCCGCCGTGCAGATCACCTCGCTCCCGGCGCTGGGCACATTGAAGTCTAACGGAACCACCGTGGTGAGTGGCGATCTGCCGCTTACGGTTGCGGCGGCCAACATCGGCAACCTGTCGTACCAGTCGGCGGTACCGACTTATGGGGACGGTGCTGCTTACACGACGATTGAGATCAAGGTCAAGAATGAGAGCAACCTTTGGAGCTTCCCCGCCGTGATGACGGTGAATGTGACGCCAGACATAATAGTGAGCAACGGAAGCTTCGAGCTGCCAAATCCGCCTACAGTTAGCCCAGGTGGTCCTTGGGGGAATCTCGATCTCGATTGGACTATGTCCATGAACGATTACGCTCGCCGCTCCGACCAGCCCTGCCCGGGCGGTGATACTTGGGTTCTCAACCTCTGTGACCCAGATGCTTGGTTACAACAGAATCTTGGCGCCACCGTCAACGCGGGAGACACCCTTTCGGTGACATTCTCCGCTATGAGTGATGACCTCTATAATAGTCCCAACCATGCAGGGCAAGTCAAAGTCGCATTCCTGGTCGACGACGGCTCCAACCCCGTCCAGGAGTACTCCAAGATCGTTGATTTAAGCACCCCGCCTGCGAACACCTGGGAGACCTATTCGGTGACCAATACAATTGGAAACGCGGGCAATCTCACCCTTAAATTCAGCCATATTAATATAGCTAGCATGGGGGATCGGATCACGTCTTGGGGTGCTAACTGGGGCCCGGGTGAAATCGGTAGAGTCGCGCTCGACCTCATCAGCGATGTCACTGTGACGGCGGGGACCTTGGACCCTAACGCGCCATCCTCAACCGGTGCCACGCTGACGGTCGATGAGGATGTGGAAACGGCGCTGTCGGCAGACAATTTCGGCTACTCGGATCCGAATTCAGTCCCACTCGCCGCAGTACAGATCACCGCGCTCCCGCTGCTGGGCACACTGAAGTCGAACGGAACCGCCGTGGTGAGTGGCGAGCTGCCACTTACGGTTGCGGTGGCCAACATCACCAACCTGACGTACCAGTCGGCGTTGTATGGGTACGGTACGCCTTACACGACGATTGAGATCAAGGTCCAGAATACGACCGGCCTTTGGAGCCTCCCCGCGGTGATGACGGTGAATGTAACGCATGTCAACCATGCGCCCACCTCGAGCGACAGTTCGGTGCTCATGAGAACAAACTCCGTCAAGACGTTCGCGGCTGGAGACTTCCCGTTCTCGGATGTCGATACCGGCGACACGTTGCAAGCGATCAAGGTGACTTCGCTCTCGACCAATGGCACACTGAAGCTGGGCGTGTCGCCCATAAGCGTAGACGATGTAATTCCAGTGGCCAGTATCGGGACACTCACCTACACGCCAAACCCGGGCTACACCGGCCCCGACTCGTTCAAGTTCCAGGTGCGCGATGCGACGCTCTTCAGCGCGGATGCCACCATGGCGATCACCGTCACGACAGACATACTAGTGCAGAACGGCAGTTTCGAGACGCATGGCGGCGCTGGTGCCGCGACTTATTGGTGGTCTATTGGCAGCCCATGGACGAGCCCTTACGTCGGCGATTACCCGTTTTATCAAGAGCTAGATTTGAGAGGCTTCGACCAGTATGCTTTTAGCAGCGGTGCAGATGGCTTCTTTGCCGCAAACATGGACGCCGATAATTATAAATCGTACAATCAGGACTTGTTGACCACCGTCAACGCGGGAGACACCCTTTCGGTGACATTCTACGGTGGGAAGCCGAAACCCGCCGGGGGAACCGGCGGGGTATTCACAGCCACATTCGTGGTTGACACGACAGAATACACCAGCACCAACATTGATACGACCTTGCAGGCGCCGGACACCTGGCAAAGCTACACGTTTACTACCGTCATCACCAACACGGGCAATCTCAGCCTTGCATTCAGAGCTGTGACCAACGGGGCATGGCTGGACAATGTCAGCAATGTCAGCGTGACGCCTGGTCTGATCGTCACAGGCCTGCCGGCGCCCGATTGGTTGACAGCGCAGGCGTTGAACGCGCGGGTGTTCCTGTCGTGGGCCAGCGTGTCCGGCGCGGATAGTTACCTCCTGAGCAGATCGAGCGCGTCCAACGACATACCCAATGCGACGAACTTCCCGGCGGCAACCACCACATACCTGGATACCGGCCTGACCAATGGGACGGAGTACTGGTACGCGGTGACGGCGACCAACGCCTCCGGCCCGGGCGCCATGTCCGGCTGGGTTTCCGCCATGCCGGTGGCCCCGACGGCGCCGTCGTTCCTGCCCGGCAGCGGAATCACAACCGTTGATCCCCTGACGGGGCATGCCACCCTCGCGTTTGGGGTTACCAGCAACTGGAATTATCGGATCGTGTACAAAGACGATCTGCTCACCGGCGCTTGGCTCCCGGTCCAGCCGCCGCTCGAGGGGTGGCATACCGCCACCAACAGCGGGACTATGACTTTGACGGACACGAATACCGCTGGCGGCGTAACGCAGCGCTTTTACCGCATCGAAATACAGTAATCCGAGTTCGGCCTTTTTCCGTGGGACGCATTGAAAAAAATGCCCGCTGAAAAGGTGCGGATGAGGTTTCTCCGACTTCTGGCCCCAGGGACCTGTCGGACTTACGTCCTCCATGCTCCTGGATATTCAGACGATAAAAGCACCAATTACCGCTGGTCCTATATTGACATATATATCTGGTCTGCAATAATATGCACATTATGAGTGCACGCTTTGTCAATGTGGATCGCCAGACGTCTATGCTGCTTCCGCCTAGGTGAAACCATTCTATCGCATCGAAGCCAAGTCGGTGCCGGCTCCGTAAAGGGCAGGCCGGAAGATAATCCGGCCGGGAGGATCAAATGAAAAAAACAATGCTTACGCTGATGATGGGGATGTTGTTGAGCGGTTCGGCCCCGGCCGGCGATCTGAAGAAAGAATTTGCCGACCCGCCGGATTCGGCGCGGATGTGGACCTGGTGGTTCTGGCTTGGGGACAAGGTTGACCGCGCCAGCATCACGGCCGACCTGGAAGCGATGAAGGCGCAGGGGATCGGCGGCGTGACCGTCTACAGCATCAGCGGTCCGGGGGTTTCGGGCAAAGGACCCAACTATATGAGCCCGGAATGGCGGGCCCTGTTCAAGCACACGGTGCAGGAAGCCGGCCGACTCGGCCTCGGCGTCAGCGCGATCCTATGCAGCGGCTGGAATGCCGGCGGACCCTGGATCAAG
>CAIQIC010000111.1 GCA_903871765.1 uncultured Lentisphaerota bacterium | reverse complement strand
CGCTGGTGCAATCACCGTTCGGTTCTCGATATTTCCAATAAACCGTCACGACCGTTGTCCAGCCCGATGCGTCCGGCAGTCCATACACATTCGTGCTCACCACATCCGCCACGTCAAAAATGTGCCATTGATCTTCACAAGGAGGATATCCCCAACCACGCCACGCCCCCGGATCTTCTACCTCCATCTCCATTTGCCGCGTCGTGCTCTCACGCTGCACCACCTCATAATCATCCTGGTAGCTCGGCGGCAGACCGGTCACCCGTCCATCGCTCCATGTGATCTGACCGGTGATCGCCGTCGGCCCCGGCCCCGGGGATAGGGGATTATCACTCGTGAAGGAAACATTCCCGTCCTCGTCCGCCTCGCCCAGTGTCGTTCCTCCGCCGTTGACGGTGACGCTCACCAAGTTGGCCTCAGTGGGCAGCCCCTCGTCAATCGTGGCGCTGACGTAACCGCTAACCACATTCGATTGCCCCTCGGCGAAGGAGCCGAATGTGGGTGACGTGATCATGCCGCGAAAGGCGGTCGAGCGAACGACGCGAAACAGCCGCGAACTGAGGTTTTGCCCGGTCGCGTCCGCCGCAACCAACACGATTACATTGGTCCCCGGCTGCAGGGAAAGGAGGTAACCGAAATTGCTGTCGCGCTGATTCAGGGCGACCGGCTCGCCAAAATTCACCGATGCCGCCACCGCAACGCCGCCGTTGCCCACCGCACTCTGGATCCAAACCTCAGCGACATCAGGAAGCACGGTGACATCGTGCAACAGGTTGATGCCCGACAACGTGGGGGCGTTCGCATTGGGCGCGCCGGTGGCAGTAAACGTGACAGTGTTGGAACTGACGTTGCCAGCAAAGTCAGCGATACTGACCGACCACGTATGCGCTCCGGCGGCGAGATTGGTTGCCACGGCGATAGCGCCTTGGCCGGTAATATAGAACGAAGTGCTCACGTTCGTCCCGTCGATTGTGATCTGGAGGGAACCAGTATCCACACCTGAAGCGGCATCGGGCGGGACGTTGGTGCCGCCCGAATCCGCGTACTGGATGATCAACAATGGATTGCTTTGATCCAACGCCTGCCCGCTGGCGGGATCGAGCGTAAGGGTTGGAGGGGTTTCATCGATGTTGACGAAGGCAGTGGCCTGCGCGAGGTTGCCTGCATTGTCAATCGCATTGCCTGTTACCTCGAAACCCGATCCTTCGTTGGTGAGCGTGACATCGGGGGAGATACTGAGGATACCGGACGCGTCGGTGGCTGTAAAGCTCACGACTACATCGGTGTTGTTCCAGCCAGCGGCGTTCGGAGACGGAGTCACGGTTCCCGTGATCGTCGGTGGTGTGATATCGGAATTGGTTGGATCGGAGCCTTGCAGGTACTCGGCGAAGTTGCTGATCCCGTCGCCATCGTAATCACAGGCAGCGCAGGATTGATCGTTGGTCTGACCCGTCGCGTGGCTGAAGTATTTGAGCATCCACCAATCGGGGATGCCATCGCTATCGGTGTCGGTCTGGCCGGGATCGTAATCGACAATTGTCACCTGTCCCGACGGCACCAACGTCACGTCCTTCGTACCGGTGTTCCAGACAAACTCCTGATAGAGACCAGATCGG
>CAIQIC010000110.1 GCA_903871765.1 uncultured Lentisphaerota bacterium | reverse complement strand
GGCGGCTCCCGTCGAATTTCCGCCAGAGTTATTCACAGGCTGGAGCTTGGAGCTCCGCGGGGCTCTCGCTCCAGCCTGATGAATAACTCTGGATAGGCTATAAGGCCGGGATTGTCGGGGATCGCCGCGTATACATATACAGCGGCGACCCCGCCGCCTTTCTCCTTCGCTAAAGCTACGAAGAACAAGTGCGGCCGAACCGGTCTGACGCGTCCCTGCGCGGTCCTCCTTATGGAGGACGATCCGCGCCATGTTTATGCCCATCGCGAAGCGCGATGGGGGGAGATCAGACAGATTTGGCCTACATCTATTCGTTTAGATGCGTCTGCCCTGGCATGAATAGGCTGGCATCCGGCGAACGCCTTGGGTATCACTTTCCGCCGCGTGGGCGGAACAGAACGATGGAAGCGGATGTGCCAAACGGATCGGAAGATCGGCGGGGCCATTACCGCTGGATGATCTGCGCCCTGCTGTTTTTCGCCACCACGATCAACTACATTGACCGCCAGATTCTTTCGCTGATCAAAGAGTACCTCGACGTCCAATTCGGCTGGAGCAAAGCGCAGTTCGGCCTGGTGAACTCGATGTTCCAGGGCGCCTACGGTATCGGCCTGCTGTGGTTCGGCTGGTACGTGGACCGCCGGGGCGTGCGCGCGGGCTACACGCTCTCGATGATCGGCTGGAGCCTCGCGGCGATGGCCCACGCGCTGGTCAACTGGCTGCCGGTGGACCAGGGTATGCACCTGTGGGGTACGGCGGTGAGCTACACCGCGCTGGCCGTTGGCGCGTTCGGCTTCTGCCGCGTGCTGCTCGGACTGGCCGAGGCCGGCAATTTCCCGTCGGCGATCAAGGGCGTGACGCAGTGGTTCCCAAAGCGCGAACGGGCGTACGCCACGAGCATCTTCAACGCCGGCACCAACGTCGGCGCCATCATCGCCCCGGCGGCGGTGCCGCTGCTGAGCCGGCAGTTCGGCTGGCCGAGCGCGTTCATCGTGGCGGGCCTGCTGGGCTTCATCTGGCTGTTTTTCTGGCGGCCCATGTACCGGACGCCGGAACAGCATCCGCGGTGCCACCCGGCGGAATTGGCTTTCATCCGCAGCGACCCGCCTGACGCCGGCACGAACGCCCGGGTCCGGTGGCTGGGCCTGCTCAAGCATCCGCAGACGTGGTCATTCATCACCGCCAAGTTTATGACCGACCCGGTGTGGTGGTTCTTCCTGATTTGGCTGCCGGACTTCTTCAAGGAGACGCGGCATCTGGACATCAAGCACAGTTGGAAACACCTGGTCACCATCTACGTCATTGTCACGATGCTGAGCATTTTCGGCGGGTGGGTGACCGGTTTCATGAACCAGCGCGGCTGGAGTGTGACGCGGTCGCGGAAGACGGGCATGTTCATCTTTGCGCTGTGCGTCCTGCCGATCTATTTTGTGACCCGGGCCGGCGACTGGGGCGCCGTCCTGCTCATCGGGTTGGCGGGCGCGGCCCACCAGGCGTGGTCGGCCAACTTGTACACGACCGTGTCGGATATGTTTCCAATGAAAGCCGTCGCTTCGGTGATCGGCATGGGGGGCATGGCGGGCTCGCTGGGCGGAATGATTTTCCCGCTGCTGACCGGCGTGCTGCTCGACTACTTCAAGCAGGCTGGCGGCGTGACCGCGGGTTACACGATCCTCTTCGGCATCTGCGCGTTCGCCTATCTGGTGGCGTTTGGCCTGAATCACCTCTGCGCGCCGAAGTACGAGCCGTTGCGTTTGGAGCCGTAGCGCGCGCGGACGCCAGGGGTAGGGCGGCAATGCCGTTCGCCGCCAGGGGGACCCGTGTGCGCCGGCGTTACGCCAGGGTGCGCAGGAAGGCCAGCGTGCGCTCCGGGTCCATGGGCACGGGATTGGCGGCCATGCTGTTGCCCATGGAAGCCGTCGCCAGGCGTTGGAGCGCGCGTTCATCCAACTTCAGGTGCCGCAGATTCGCCGGCACGCCGAGGCGGCGCTGTAGCGCCTCGACGGCGGCCAGGCCTGCCTCGATCACCGCGTCATCCGCCGGCGCGGCGGTCGCCTCCGGGTGGCGCGGCGCCGCCCGGTTCAAAAACGCGGCCAGCGCCGCAGCCAGTTCCGGGGCGCAACCGGCGCGGTTGTACCGCAGGGTCGCGGGTAGCAGCAGGCCGCAGGCCAGCCCGTGGGGCACGTCGTGCAGCGCGCCCAGCGCGGCCGCAATCCCGTGCGCCATGCCCAGGCCGGCGTTCGCCAGGCAGACGCCGCTGAGAAAGCTGGCCAGCAGCATGGCCGACCGTGCCGTGAGATCCTGCGGGCGGTCGCAGCAGACAGGCAGGGCCGCGTGCACAAGCCGCAAACCGCGCCAGGCGAGGGCGCTGGTCGCCGGCGTGCGCTTGCGCGACAGGCATGCTTCAAGCAACTGCGTCAGGGTGTCCAGGCCGCCGGCCGCCGTCGCCGCCCGCGGCACGCTGCGCGGCAGCTCCGGATCCAGCAGCGCGGCCGCTGGCAGCAGGCCGTCGAACCGCATGCTTTTCTTGCCGCCCCGGTCCGGCGCGGCAATCACCGCGTTGCGGGTCGCCTCCGCGCCGGTGCCGGCCGTGGTCGGGATGGCCAGGTGGGGCCGGGGCGGTTGGGCGAGGGTGGTCCGGGATCCCAGGCCTTCGAGATACTCCGCGGCCGAGCCTGGGTTGACGGCCAGCGCGGCGACCGCCTTGGCGCAATCCATCACGCTGCCCCCGCCGAGGCTGACGATCAGGCCGGGCCGGACGGCGCGCGCCCGCGCCGCCGCGGCATCCACGGCCGCCACCGTCGGCTCATGGTCGAGGCCGGCGAACAGTTCCACCGGGACACCTTGCCGGAGCAGGTCCGCGCGCAACCGGGCCGCCGGGCCGGTCGGAGCGGATAGGGCGCTGCAGGTCAACAGCAGCGCCGGCCGTCCGCCGGCCAGTTCACGCGCCAGCGCCCCGGCCTGGGCCAGGCCGCCGACCGCGAAGATCACGCGCGTCGGCGCTTTCAGCCCGGCGCGCCGGATGTCCGCCAGCGCCGCGGAGGCCAACTGTTCAATTGCGTGCGTCGTTTCCAGTTCCTGGGGCCAGGCCGCCGGCGGTTCAACCGACCGGTTCCGAGGGCGTCGTCCCGGCGCGGCGGCGGCGCCGGTGGAAATAAACGTAGCCGCCGATCAGCACCACGCAGCCTGCGCCGACCAGCAACGTAGCCTGCCGATAATAGGCATGCAGCAATGCGGGGTTGTTGCCGACAAAGTAGCCGATGGCGGCGAGGATGGCGGCCCACAGCCCGGCGCCGAAGGCGGTATAGAAACAGAATTTCCAGAGGTGCATCCGCGCCAGCCCGGCGGGAAAGGAGATGAAGTGCCGCACGCCCAGCAGCAGGCGGCCGGTGAAAATGCTGATTTCACCATGCGTGGCGAAATACTTCTCCATCTTCTCGAATTTATGAGGCGGACAGAGCAGGTATTTGCCGAAACGCAGAAAAAACGGGCGGCCCAGCCAGAAGGCCAGGCCGTAATTGATGAGCGAACCCAGCACGCCCCCGATGACGGCCATCAGCACGGCCAGCGCAAAATTCATATGGCCCTGCGCGGCCAGATAGCCGGCCTGCGGCATGACCAGTTCGCTGGGCAGGGGCACAAACGTGCTCTCCAGCGTCATCATCACCAGCACGCCGGGATAGCCGAAGAGCTTCACCACCTCCACGGTCCACGCCAGAAAATCCTTGATCCATGTTTCCATCGGCCTTCAGCTCCTTTTGCGCCGCAACTGTTGGCGGAGCATCATGGCGCAGAAACGGCACGTGTCAATCACAGGATTGATTTTGCTGGTTTCGCCGCGGTAGATGGCGCGAATGGGAACCGCACCGATGCGGGCGCCCGCGTTCGCGAGTTCCAGCAGGATTTCCGATTCCGCGGCGTATCGCGCCGAGGACAGCGGCTGCGCCGGCAACGCGTCGCAGCGGTACAGCCGGAAGCCGCACTGCGTGTCGGGCACGGTTTGGCCCATCAGCCGGCTGAGCAGCCAGCTCATGAGCCGGTTGGTTCCGCGGCGCACCCGCGGCATCCGTCCCGTATCCGCCATGCGGTTGCCGACGATCACCGTCGCGCCGCCGCGGCCGTAGGCTGTCAGGAACGCCGGAATATCCGCGGGGTCGTGCTGGCCGTCCCCGTCCAGGGTGATGACCGCCTCGTAGCCGCGTCCGCGAGCATGGCTGAAACCGGTGCCCAACGCCGCCCCCTTGCCCTGGTTGCGGGCGTGCCGCAGCACGGTAGCGCCGCCCTTCTCCGCCTCGGCCGCGGTGGCATCGGTGGAGCCATCGTCCACCACCACCACCGGAAGATCCAAGGCGCGGAGGGCTTGAACCACGGCGCAGATGGTGGCGGCTTCCTGGTAGGCCGGGATGATCGCGCATATGTTGGGCGGCGGGTTGATACCTTCTCCTAATCCCCAACCGGGCGCCCCGTGTCATCAGGCGCCGGCCGATCCGCTTCCGCCGCGTTGCCGGGCGGCCAGAAATTTTCGAAAATAAACCATTGATAAGGCGCTGCGGCAATTTCTTTTTCCATCACCGCGATCAATTGGCGCTGGATGTCTGCCTCCGAGCCGGCCTGCGCGGGGTAGATTGGCGGATGGCAGCGGAGAAGAAAGGTGTCATCCTCCTGGCGCAGCAGGAAGGCGGGCAGGAGCGGCGCGCCGGTCTTGAAGGCCAGCCACGCCGGCCCGCGGGGCAGGTGGGCGGGCTGTCCGAAGAAGGACACGCGCGCGCCGGTGTGCGTGAAGTCCCGGTCGCCGAGCAACGCCACCATTTCGCCCTGGCGCAGGCAGCGCATGATGGCGAACGGCGACCGGCCCAGGGGGATCGGATTGATGCCGCGATGCTGCCGTTGCTGCTGGAAAAGGCGGTTGACCTTTTCCACGCGCTCGGGCAACACCACCGCATTCACGCGATACCCCAGCGCCGCGATCACGGCGCCGCCCAGTTCCCAGTTCCCCAGATGCGCCGTGACCAGCAACACGCCCTGGCCGTGGCTTTGCGCCTGGGCCAGGTACTCGGCGTGCTCCAGGCTGACCAGGCGGCGGACCTGCCCGGGCGTCAGGCGCGCAAAACGGAAGAAATCAATCAGGTGCTTGCCAAAGTGTTGGTACGTCTTGCGCGTGAGACCGTCGAGGGCCGCCGGGGCGGGCGTGATGCCCTGCGCCGTGAAAATGCGGCGCAGATTGTTGCCGATCGCCAGGCGGTCGGCCGGATGCCCGAGGTAGAAAAGGTCCGCGATGCGCAGCCCGCACCAGTAGGCAAACAGGCGCGGCACATGCCGGCTGAGCCAGGCCGCCAGGCGATAGGTCCAATAAGGCGTCATGCGCTCAGCAACTCCTCCGCCCGGTACGAGGAGCGCACCAGCGGGCCGGCGGCCACGCCGCGAAACCCCAAGCCTCGCGCCGCCGCCGCCAGTTGGTCGAACGCCGCCGGGGTGACGAAGCGCGCCACCGGCCGCTTGCCGGCCGCCGGGGGCAGGTACTGCCCCAGCGTCAGCAACTCGCAGCCGGCCGCCCGCAGATCCCGGCAGGCCTCCAGCAACTCTGCGTCCGTCTCGCCCAATCCCGCCATCAAACCCGACTTGACCCGCCGCGGCTGGGGGCCCGCCGCCGCCCGCCGCAGCACCGCCAGGGAACCCTCGTAGGAGGCCTGCGGCCGTACGTCCGGCTGCAGTCGGCGCACGGTTTCCAGGTTGTGATTGAAGACGTCCGGCCGCGCGGCCAGCACGGTTGCCAGGGCGGCGGCGCTACCGGCAAAGTCCGGCACAAGCACTTCCACCTGGGCGGCGGGCAGGGCCGCCCGCACCGCGGCGATCGTCGCCGCAAAGTGGGCGGCGCCGCCATCCGGCAGGTCGTCGCGGGTGACGCTGGTGAGCACGACGTGTCGGAGCCGGAGCCGGAGCGCCGCGGCGGCCACGCGCTGCGGCTCGCC
>CAIQIC010000109.1 GCA_903871765.1 uncultured Lentisphaerota bacterium | reverse complement strand
CGGCCGGGGGGAACGCGCCCCTCAACCATGTAGTGTAATTGATTTGCCCTTTGGACTCACGATCTCAGAAACGGCGCGTTCCGCATCCCGCGACTGTTACCCTCGGTGTCTTCCGCCGGACTTCCGCTGACCTTGGCGTTGAACGCCTCTGTCGTCTTTCAGTCTGCTTGAATCTGCAGCGCGAGCAGTATCGTTCATTTTGGTCATCTTTCATAATTCATCCTTCAATCTTCATCCTTCCGCATCCCCCTCCGTGTCCTCCTCCGACCTCTGCGATCTCTGTGGCTAATTTCTTCCTCCGGTCCCTCGGCGATTGTGCCGCGCCGTGGAATGGGCTATATTTCCTCATCGGAATTCAACATGAGCAAAGCCACCGTCGCCGTCGTCCAAACCTCGCCCGCCACCGTGCTGGCGGACACGCATCGCCTGCTGAACCTGGCCGGTTACCAGGCGGCGCTGCCCAAGGACCAGGACACCGCCCTCAAGATCAACATCTCCTGGCATTTCTTCTACCCCGGCAGTTCCACCACGCCGTGGCAGCTTGACGGCGTCATCCGCGCCATGAAGCGGGACGGCTACGATCCGGCGAAAATCCACGGCTGCCACAACCGCACGGTGGTGATTGACGCCCACCTCGGCGAGCGCGAGAACAAGCAGATCAACGTCATCCGGAACCACGGCCTGCGCAACGTCCACCTCTACGAGGGCGAGGACTGGATCAACGTGCGCGAGGCGGTCGGCGGCCTGGCCGATAAATTCCTGTGCCTGAACCAGGTCTATCCCGACGGTTTCCTGATCCCGAAGCGCTTCATCGGCGAGAATATCCTGCACCTGCCGACGGTCAAGACCCACGTCTTCACCACCACCACCGGCGCGATGAAAAACGCCTTCGGCGGGCTGCTCAACGAGCGCCGGCATTGGACGCATCCGGTGATCCACGAAACGCTGGTGGATCTGCTGATGGTCCAACGGCAGATCCACAGCGGTCTGTTCGCCATGATGGACGGCACCTTCGCCGGCGACGGCCCCGGCCCGCGCTGCATGATCCCGCACGTCAAGAACGTGCTGCTCGCCAGCAGCGACCAGGTGGCCATTGACGCGGTGGCCGCCAAGCTGATGGGGTTCGACCCGCTGCGCGATATCAAGTTCATCCGGCTGGCGCACGACCTCGGTCTCGGCTGCGGCGATCCGCGCGATATCCGGATCGCCGGCGACGAGGACGCCGCGGCGCAAAACTGGCACTTCACCGGCCCGTACAACAAGATGACCTTCGCCAGCCGGATGCAGCATCACATCTACTGGGGCCCGCTCAAGAAGCCGATCGAGTGGTCGCTGAAGACCATCCTGGCGCCCTGGGCCTATATCGCCAGCGTGCTCTACCACGACACCTTCTGGTATCCCACGCACCAGGCCTATATTCGCGACATCCTGCGCAGCCCGTGGGGGCGCCTGTTCCAGAACTGGGATGCCTGCGTGCTGCCGCCGGACGATCTCACGACGCCCGGCTGGACGGACGTCGGCGCCGAGCCGGCGAAACTCCGCAGCGAAGCGTGGAAGTACTTCCGCGAATCCTTCCGCGTCCTCGGCACCTGCATCAAGGAGGCGCCGGAGTTTGCCGCCGCCCGCCGCCGGCGAAAAACATCCGGCTCCCGTCACTTCTGAACGTCGTAAAGCTGTTTGACCTCGCGCTCCGTCAACGCACGATCGAAGATCATCACCTCGTCCACCACCCCGTGGACGGTGAAATGGTTCCCCCAGTCAACGCCGAACAACTTGCCCCCGCCCAGGTGGACCGGCGCCCGGTCGGCACGGAGCCGGCCCGAATATTTTTCCATCTGCTCGAGATGTCCGTTCACGTAGAGCTTTACCGTGGCGCCGTCGTAAACACCGACCAGGTGATACCATGTGCCGGGCTTCAGCTTGGTGGCGCCCACGGCGCTCTTGCCGCCGCCCCGCTGCGGATCGGTGGCATTGCCAACATGGAACAGCGGTTCGCCGCCCTTTCTGTACCCCAGGCAGAAGGTGGGGTTCCACCAGGCGTCATCGCCCTTGTTGATGATGTAGCCGTGCTCGTTGGCGTACCCGCCGGGACCCAGTGACGCGAGGTTGACCCACACGGCGAGCGTGAGCTTGTCCCGAATCTCCAGGCTGCCGCTGTTGGGGACGGTGATGTGATCGTTGCTCCCGCTGAGACTGTAAGCGCCGCCGTTCTTCCCGCCAGGAGTGTAGCGGGCGCCCAGGACCGTGCCATGGTTCCCTTTTCCACTCTTGTCCGTCACTTTGCCGCCCTCATCCCGATCGAACGAGAAGTACAGGACCAGCCCTTTCTCCGGCGGCTTTTGCGTGGCCGTACCTCTTTGGGGGGCCGCGGGGGCCGACGCCTGGAGCAGGGCCAGGGTTTCGCGCAACCGGTTGTTACCCAGCAAGCGCTCTTTTTCCGCGTTCACCTCGGCCACGCCACGCGCGTCGTTCCGGGCCGACAGATCCTTTTGCAGCAGCGCCAGGCTCTGGAGGAAGCGTTCGCTGGCGGCGACGAGCTTTTGCGCCTGCTCCCGCGGGACGGCGGCGGTCTGCGCGCGCCAGGCGTCCTGCAGCTTCCGCAACGCCGGCATTTGTTCGGCCAAGGCGCTGTCGGGGATGTCGCCGGACTGTTCGAACCGCTCTTTCTCCGCATGCACGGCGAGCACGGCCGACAACTGGCTGCCGGCGGACTGCAGCGACTCGTCCAGCGCGCTGAGGCCGGCGAGGTAGCGCTGCTGGAATAGCTTGGCGGTTTCACGTTCCTGGCGCTGCAGGTCGTTGAATGTCGTCTCAAACTGTTTCTTCAATTCATTCAAACCGGGCTTGCCGCCGGCCGGCGTGGGCGTATTTTGCCCGCCGGCGACGCTCAGCGCCAGGAAAGCCACCAAGTAAATCGCGCATTTTCTCATGATTTCCGCGAAGCGCGGACGGTTTTCACTTCCCCGTTCACGCGCACCTTGATGTCGTGCGGTTGCGGCGCGGTGATGCGGTACTGCGTCACCTTCCCGGCCTGCCATTCGATGTCCACCGTGAACCCGCCGCGCGCGCGCAGGCCGGTCACTTTGCCGTTCGGCCACGCCGCCGGCAGCGCGGGCAGCAAGGTGATCTGATCCGGACGGCTGAACAGGAGCATCGTATTGACCACCTGTGGGATGCCGCCGTTGCCGTCCGTGTTGAAGATCTCGGCGTTCGGTTCATGCGAGGTGATGAGGCTCGGAAGCATCGAACGTTTCACGGCCATCACCTTCAGGCGGCCATACGCCTCCTCCGGCAGGCCGAGGTACGCCGCCGCCACACCGGCCTGGATGCGGCCGAACGAAGACTGTTCGCCCCCCTGATCGCTGCCAGCAATCTTCGCGCGCACGGTCGCCTGCGCCGCCTGGCGCAGCCTGGCGTCCGTCTCAAACAGCGGATCGAAGCTCTGGAAGCAAGGATAAAGCTGCGAGTGGTGCCGGTGGCCGGCCTCGCAGGCGCCGTTCGGCCACTCCGGCAGTTCGCCGCGCTGGTTGATCGGATACGCGGGCAGTTTCGCCAGCAGCGCTTCCCACTGCGGGATGTTTTTGCCTTCCACCTTTAACGCCCGGCAGGCGGCGATGAGCTCGGTCAACACTCCGCGGGCGACGGCGATGTCCATGGTCGCGTTGATACCGCAGCCGGTTTCGGGATTGTAGGACGGGATGAACGTCACCCGGCCGTCCTGGTCGGTCTCGGTGAGGAAGTCCTCATAGAAGGCCGCGACCTCCTTGAGCAGCGGTATGCAGCGTTGCGCAAGGAACGCCCCGTTGCCCGTGTAGTCGGCGTAGTCGGTGAAAAAGCTGGCCAGCCAGCCGCTGCCGGCCGTCCAGAAGAGGAGGTCCCAATAGCCCCAGTGCAGGTGCAGGCCGGAGTTGGACGCGCGCGGACCGCTGAAGAAACCACGGCAACCGTAGGTCCGCCGGGCATTGAGCCGCCATTCGGGATAGAAGCCCTCGATCAAACGGAAGTAGCCTTCCATCAAGTCGGCCAGGTTCGCGCTGCACGCGGCCGCCATGGCGGCCTGGAGGTTGGTGTCGAGCGTGAAGTCGCCCGACCACGCCGGGGTCCACGAACCGGTCCAGAGGCCCTGCAAATTCGGCGGCAATTCGCCGGCCGCACAAATGAACATGTAGCGGCCCGCGTCGTACATCTTCTCCATCAACGCGGGCGGCAACCGATTTTCTTTCCCGGCCAGGTCGAGCAACTCCTCGGTCGGCCGCGCCCGGTCCGCGCCGCCGCCGAGCTCGAGCGTCACGCGGTTGAACAGCGCGCCGTGCGCCTGCGCGTGCGGCACGAACAGCGCGGTGTAATCGGCCCGCACCCCGGCCAGCGACTGCTGGACCTGCGGCAACAATGCCAGCGCATCCTCGGTCGCGCGATAGGCCACGACGGAACTGTCCGCCAGGGCCGGCGCGGGCTGGAAGCTGCCGGGACGTTGGAAGTCGGGGTTATCCGGCGAATAGGCCCACGCCTCGCTGCGCTCCTTCGGCAGCGGCGTTTTCCACGGCACGATGCGGATAAGCAGCAGGACCTGCCGGCCTTCATCCGCGCGGACGATGCGCACGGCGGCGTCATAGCCGCCCTTGCCCTTGGCGTAGACGTTGTGATACGTCACCCCATCCGGCGCGGTCTGTTGCTGCGACTGGATGAGCGGATGATTGACGGCCGGGAACTCCAACGCGCACGGCGCGGGGCCGGTTATGGAAAGCACGATAAGATTCGCGGTGCGCGAGACGAACAGCCGGCGCTGGAATGGGCCCCGCGTGTCGCGCCAACGGACACAGACCTCGCCGGTCTGGAAGTCCTCTGTGCGTTCGTAGTCCGTGACCGCGCCCACGGGCGGCTGGCGGATGTTCACGAACAAGCCGGGATGGAACGGATCCGTCGGAATACTGCCGGAATAACCCTGTTCCTGCGCCTTGCCGCGCAGGAAATCCATCATCTCGGTTTTGGGGTAATACCCTTGGGCCCGGCTGATCCGCCGCATCTCCGGCACATATTGCGCCATGTCGGGCACGATCTCGCGGTTGCCGAGCGGCAGGAACAGCCGGCCATGAGTGGCCACCAGCGTCTCGTTGGCGGGAGGGCCAAACCACAGCGCGCCCATCCGGCCGTTGCCGGTGACAAACGCGTCTTCCCAGCGCTGCGCCGGCACCCGGCTGAGCGAGCCGCGGAACGGGGCTTCAGCCGCCCCGGCCACGGTGGCCGCAACAACCATCATGGCCCACCAGCTTCTACCAGGTGTCCCATGGAGATTCATTTCTTTATCCTTGGTCTTTGGCCACGATCAGACTGAAAATGTTGGGGTTCCGTTCATCCTGCAAAGAGAACCGATCAACTACGAAACACGCGAAATTCACGAAAGGGAGTTCCTGCAATCCAAAGGATTGAAAGAGTTCTTGCACCCAATCGACCCTTCACCATTTGGTGAAAGCTGGCTAAACAATGTTTTAATCTGATCGATCATCAGTATTTTTCGCGCATTTCGCGTGTTTCGTAGTGCTCTCAACTTCTGAATCAGGTTCATACCTAAGCTACGGCACCGGCACCACGGCCAGCGGACGCAGCATCACCGGTCCGAGCAGCCCCGACGGCAAGAGCGGCGAATCTTTCCGCCAGTGATGCCAGGTGGTGAAGGTCACGCGCTCCGGCACCGGCCGGGGCAAACCTTTCAGCATCCAGTCCGGCCAGCACTTGAGCGGTAATCCGGCCCACTCGACATCCGCCGGCCATTGCTCATCGCCGATGAGCCGATTGGGCCACAGGTTGGTGACCTCGATCTCCAACTGGTTTTTACCCGCCTTGGCCGCGGCGCCCAGAGCGACGCGATACGGCGCCTTCCACAAGATGCCCAGGTTTTGGCCGTTGAGCCGCACTTCGGCGATCACCTGCACCCGCCCCAGGTCGAGGAAAATACGGGATGTGAGGCTGAATTCTGGCGGAAGGTCAAAGACCTTCCGATAGGTGGCGGTGCCGGAAAAGTACTTGATGCCGGCGTCCGGATGCTCGGGCCAGGAGATCAACTTATCGAAGACGGCCTGCGCCGGCGCCCCGCGACCGGGTTGGAAGGAGACTTCCCAGGGACCGGCGACCGCCAGCGGTTCGGGCAGATCGGCCACCGTGACGACTTCTTCACCGCCCTTGCTGAGCTTCAAACCATAGCGGCCCGCATCCCAGGCCCGCAACACGGTGCCGACGGCGGTGACCGCCAACGTCGGCGCGGGCGGCAGGTAGCCGACCTGCTCCTCGGGCAGACGCAGTTCATGGCCTTCGTCCAGCACCAGGCTGCCGGCCACACCGTCGAGGACGTACTGCACCCAGAGCGTCTTGCGTTGCTGAGGCGCAGGATCAACACCGACCAGATCTTTATTGACCCGCACCGCCAGTTGCCCGTCATGGATCTTCTGCCGCACACTGGCGGTGACATCAATCATCGTGAGCGGAAGCTGCTCAACCTGCTCGGGGAGCGGGCTGCCGTAGATGGCGCGCACGATGCGCAAGTCGCCGGCGTCATCCGCCGGTTGCGGTAATTGCAGGATCTGGTGCTCCGTCACGGTCACCGTGTTGGTTTTCGCTCCGACGGTGTAAATGACCCGCATCTGTTTCTCGATATTCGGAGCTGGATCGCCGGCGATATCGCGATAGTCAATCGTTTCCAGGCGGTTGTCGTGCATCAAACGCCGCAAGGGCTCGGTGACGTCCGCCAAGCCGGGTCCGGCGGACAACGTGCCGTACTGTGCCGAGAGAATCTCCAGCACCGGCGTATGATACGGCGCGCGGGCCGGCGGCGCGGTGAAGGATTGCACCCTGGACGCGGTCGCCGTAACCGGACGGCGGAAGACCACGAAGACCGAGCCGGACTGCTCCAGGTCAAGGGTTACACTGGTACGACCCTCCTCGCAGGTCCAGCGGGAGGCCGCGGCCATGGATCCGTTCTCGGCATCCCACAATTCCGGCTGGCGGCCGGCGACGCGGAAGGTGCAGACGGCACGGCGCGGCTGCGCTTCCCGGTTGGCGACCAGGTAGACCTCCGCGGCGCCGATGCGGCGGTGGATGAACGACAAGGGCGTACCAGCACCGGCTGTCACGCAGTCCGGGGCCAGCGCCAGCTTGGCGAGCGCCGCCCCGACATCCTGCCCTGCGATGACGCGACCTTTGCCAAACGTGTGGCCGCCCTGGTCCTGTCCCCAGACCTCGTCGGCGATCGTACGCACCTCGGCATCGCATGCAGGGAAGTCCGCCAGACTCGGCGATTTCTGCGGCTTGGGGCCCAGAATCGTGGCGCCCTGTTTCACCAGGTCGCGTACGATGCGCGCCAGGGCCGGGGTCATCCAGGTGGTGTTGGGTAGAACCAGAAGGCGGTAGCTGGCGCCGCACGGCGTAACGATGCGACCGTTGCGAACCTTCAGCGCCGGCATGAGGTCGGTGCCGGCCGCATCGTAGTCGTAGCCCCGGGCCTTGAGGTCGCCGCGGTGCACGCCGCCATTGGGCGCCGCTTCGCCGCCGAAGAACAGCACATCCGCCACAGGTTGTCCCTTCTGCAACAGGGACTGGCCGCGTGCAATGTAGGCCAGCCAGGCCCGGGATTGTTCCCACCAGGTGTTGTTGCGGCCGAAGTGCGTCCCCCACCGGCCCATGGTCATGCCGGGGACCTTGTCCAGCCACGGCTGGTGCGCATAACAGTGCAGGATGAAACGGTTGATGCCGGCGCACCATTGCAGGTCGCCCAGCGCCTTGAGCGATCCCGGATGGTTCAGCCACTTGCCGTTCTTCTGATCGGCGGTAAACGATTCCGCGCCGACGATGCGAATGCCATGGGTATGAGCGGCGGAGGCCGCCAGCTTGACCGAGCCGGACTCGCCGGCATTGGGCGCCGCCCAGAACTCACCCATCAGGATGTCGGCCTTGGCGCCGACCTGCAGGCATTCAAAGGGACCGTCATAAGGTTCCATGGACGCCAATAGGCCGTGCTTCCGGCACAGGTCGCTGAAGTAGCCGTAGTAATTCTCGAAAAACAGATCACCGATGGTGCGGCGGAAGTCCCACAGAAAGCGCTCGGTGATCTCCCCGCCGTCAACGTAATGTCCACCCAGCACCGGCAGGAAGGGGATGGGATCATAGCCGCGGCGCTTTATAAACTCGTCGCGGAAGAGCGGCGTCCAGTTGTTGCAACCGACCTCGTAGCTGTCGATGAGGCAATGCTTGAGCGATTTGCCCACCAGCGGGCCGAGCTTGGCGAGGATCGGGGTCACTCCGCCGGCCCAGAAGGCGTCGAAGGCCTCGCGGCTGAGCTTGTCCACTTCCAGTCCGCGCCCGGCGTCGGGCGCCGGGCTGTTGACCTCGCCGGTGGGCGTGTGGCCGACGCGCAGGATGGTCCAAGCGCCGGCTGGGGCCTCCCAGGTCAGTTTTCCGTCGGCACCCAGGCGCGTGCTCAGGTCAAGAATGTTGCCGCGGTGCACCAGCGCCTCCGCCGGGACCTCGTCGGTGGACGGCTGCAGGCCGTAGGCGCTGTCGTGACTAAGCGCCTTGCGCGGCAGATCGGCGATCCGGGCATCCGTGGCCGGCGTCGGGAAGGCCAGCACCGCGATATCGCGATAGTAACCCAGCTTGGTTTCGGGCTGGGCCAGCACGGCGTCCACGTGCGCCGGTCCTTGGACACGCAGTTCGCTGGTCACCACCGTCTGCATGGCGTGTTCGGGTTTCACCCAGGGCCCGCCGCTCGACGACCAGCCGGCGCAGTTATGGAAGCAAAGCTCCATGTCCAGCCGTTTGGCCTCGGCGGCCGCATGGCGGAAAAGATCCAGCCAGGGGGGCGACAGGAACGGCGCCGGGCCGGCGGGGATATCCTCGCTGACATTGAAAATCTGGGCGCCATGGATCCCAACCCGCTGCATGGCCTCCAAGTCGGCGGTAATGCCTGCCTGCGTGACATTGCCATTCATCCAGTGCCACCACGTGTGCGGCTGCACCGCCGCCGGCGGCCGGATGAAATCCCTTTCCAAATCATCTTTCGCCGACGCCAGTTCGGCCAGCGCACACCCAACGACCAGCATGGTCAGCAGTCGTTTCATTATGAGCCTCCTTCTTTACCAGTGTTTAACACCAACTCATGTCTTCCGCCAGCGCCGCCAACCAGGACGCAACCAATAGATACCATCGCACAATCAGGCATCCTCCCCTTGGGTGCGGCGAGTATAAACCTCCAGCGCGGCGGGGCAAGCGCTGGTTGCGGTGGGCAATGCCCAGGCCTATTTCTGAAAATCGGGGAAGCCGGAGGAGGTGTTCGCGAAAATCAAGGGTTTAGCAGTTGACATCGCAGGGGTGTTGGGCAAGCATATCATTTCGTTAGCGGAGGCCGCGTTCCGCCATGCCGCCGAAACATGGATGCAATCAAACCATACGTTATGGCGCCCTGTTGGGCGTCCGGCCAAGGGATTGTGCGATGGGGATTTTGGGCACGAGGAGCCAAGGGATGACGACATGGCGCGGTTGGCGTTGTGGATTCAGGTTGGCCTTTTGGGGACTGGCTTGGACAGGGCTGACGGCAGGTTCGGCGCCGGCGGTGGACGAGACGCTGGTGGCATCCAATGCGGCGTGCCGGTATAAGGTGCCGACGAACGATTCGCTCGGCACGAACTGGACCGCACGGACATTCAGCGATTCGTCATGGGGCGCTGGCCATAGCGGGTTGGGCTATGATAACGAGACGACCTATACCGCCTTGTTCGGCACGACCGTGCCGAACAACACGATTGTCATTTATTCTCGTTTCGCGTTTCAGATTCCGGTAGGAAAAACCTATAGTAGCCTCAAGTTGCGGGTCAAGTACGACGACGGCTTCATCGCCTATCTGAACGGCGTCGAAGTCGCACGCGCCAACGCGCCGGCGGGAGCCACCTACAATACGTACGCGTCGGCCCTCCACGACGACACGCTGGCCATCGTTTATCAGGATTATGACATCTCGTCGTTCGTTCCCCAGTTGACGACCGGCACGAACATGCTGGCCGTCCATGCGTTGAACGTTCAAGGCAGTTCCGATCTCCTGATTCTGCCCGAACTGGTGGCCGGCCTGCCCGAGGTGGTGACCAACATCGTCATCAACGAGTTCATGGCGGACAACAGCTCTACGCTGACCAACTCGTTTGGCAAGCATGAGGATTGGATCGAGCTGTACAATCCGTTCACGACCAACGTGTCGTTGAGCGGATGGTATCTGACGGACGATGCGGCCAAGCTTACGAAGTGGAAGTTCCCCACCAATTCGATTTCGGCGATTGCCGGCAAGGGGTATTTGCTGGTCTGGGCCGACAACCTCGACAAAGCGTATTCGGTGACCAACAACGAGTTGCATACCAGCTTCTCGCTTAATAAAGATGGCGAGTATCTGGCGCTGGTGAAGCCGGACGGCGTCACCGTGGTCTCGGCCTACGCGCCGCTCCCCCAATACCAAGACAGCTCTTACGGTATCGGCCTGACCGGGGAGTACCGCTATTTCGCCGTGCCGACGCCGGGAGCGGTCAACGCGTTTTCCGGTCCCAGCAACGAGGTGGCCGGGGTCAAGTTCAGTCCGAAGCGGGGTGTGTTTACCAATGCCGTGCCGCCGGTCACGGTGACCACCGCGACGGCCGGAGCCGAGATCCGCTACACCACCAATGCCGAACCGCCGACGGCCTCCAGTCCGCTTTACACAACGCCGTTCGTCCCGGCCAATACCGCCGTGATCCGCGCCGCCGCGTTCAAGACCGGGTTCGCGCCTTCCGGCATCGACACCCACAGTTTTATTGTGGTGGGCGACGTGCTGAGCCAGCCCGCCGCGCCGGCCGGGTGGCCGACAAGCTGGGCCGGTTATACGGCGGACTATGGCATGGATCAGACGATCGTGGCCAATGCCCGCACGGCCCTGACGAATGCGCTGATAAGCCTGCCCTCGTTGTCGCTCGTGACGCCGCAGGCGAACCTGTTCGATTCGGCGACGGGCCTCTATGTCAATCCTGAGCAGACCGGTGACGAGTGGGAGCGTGGAACTTCGGCGGAGTGGATCAATACCGACAACACCAGCCTGTTCCAGATCGATTGTGGTCTGCGGATCCAGGGCGCGTATTTCAGGCAGTTAGGGGCCTCGTTGAAAAAGTCGTTCACGCTGCGGTTCAGAACGGAGTACGGCGAGGGGAGCCTGGTGGAGGATCTGTTTTCCGGAAACGCGGTCGGATCGTTCAACGATCTGGTGCTGCGGGCCGGGGCCAATGACGGCTGGAACATGTGGGGGCAAGCACAGACGCAATACCTCGTCGACGAGTTCATGCGGCGCACGCATCTGGCCATGGGCGGCGTGTCGCCGCACGGCACATTCGTCCATCTCTATCTGAACGGCCTGTATTGGGGCCTCTACAACGTGACGGAGAAGATCTCCGGCGAGTTTGCGGCGGCCTATTGCGGCGGACGGGACGATACGTGGGACGTGCGGAGTCAGGATGGAACGCCGTTGGAAGGCGATTTCACGGCCTGGGATGCCATGCTGAACGTCCTGGATATCAATCCGGGCAGCAACGAGACCTATCAGCGCGTGCAGGGCAACAATCCTGACGGCACGCGCAATCCGGCCTATCCGGTCTATCTGGACGTCGGAAACTACATTGACTACATGCTTCTGCAGTATTGGAGCGCGAATTGGGACTGGCCCTGGAACAACTGGCGGGCGTTCCGCGACCGGAACGATTCGGTGAGCACGGGGTTCAAGTTCGCGGTCTGGGATGCCGAGGTCGCGTTTGGTCTCGGTGGCGATCCCGCGATCGACACCACGGGCAGTTCGGACGGTGTGGCCGTGATCCAGAGCAAGCTGGCGTCGAATGCCGAATACCAACTGCGGTTCGCCGACCGCGTGCAGAAGTATCTGTTCAACGGCGGCGAACTGACGCCGGCGGTTCTGGTGCCGCGCTACCAGGCGCTGGCGGCGCAGATCGAGCCGGCGATCGTGGCGGAGAGCGCGCGGTGGGGCGACCAGGACGGCAACGCCTCGCATACGGTCGAAGAGTGGCGGAGTCAGCGCGATTATCTGCTGAACACGTTCCTGACGCAACGCGGCGCGACGGCCCTGCAATATCTCACGAATCGCGGCCTTTATCCGACCGTGGCCGCGCCGGTGTTCAGCCGTTTCGGCGGCCTGTTCACCAACAGCCTGAATCTGGCCGTGACGGCGGAGCAGCCGGTCTACTACACGCTGGACGGCAGCGATCCGCGCCACTATGGCACGGGCGCGGCGGTGGGGACGCTGTATACGACCGGCGTGGCGCTGACGCGTACGACGCGGGTGAAGGCCCGCGCCCGCACGGCGGCCGGCGAGTGGAGCGCTTTGACCGAGGCGGTTTTCACGCTGGCCGAGATGCCGGCTTTGCGGGTGACGGAGTTGATGTACCATCCGCGCCCTCCGGCGTCCGTTTCGGGCGAAAGTTATCTCGACGGCGACGATGAATTCATCGAGTTGCAGAATGCCGGTTCCGCGCCGATCGGTCTGGCCGGCCTGCGCTTCACGCAAGGCGTGTCGTTTGATTTCACGTCGGGCGCCGTTCCGGTTCTGAATCCGGGCGAGTATGTACTGGTGGTCAAGAATATCGCCGCTTTTACCAACCGGTATCCGTCGGTTCCGCCGCAGCGGATCGCCGGCGCGTTCGCCTTCCCGGCGACCAGTCTTGACGACGCCGGCGAAAAGATCGAGATCCAAGACGCCGTTGGCCGCACGGTGGTGTCCTTTACCTATAATAACAGTTGGTTGGTTGCGACCGACGGCGCGGGCCACTCGCTGGTCCCGGTGTCGGGCGTGGCGCAGGCGGACGGCGAACTGGACTATCCCGGAAACTGGCGGGCCAGCGTCTACATCGGCGGTTCGCCGGGACAGGCCGAACCGGCCGCGCCGGATACGTCGCTGGTGCTGAACGAGATTCTGGCGCACACAGACACCAACAGCCCGCCCTACGACTCCAACGACGGCATCGAACTGTATAACACGACGGCGCAGCCGATCACACTGGGGCCGGGCTGGTATTTGAGCGACGATCCGGAGGATCTGACCAAGTGGGCGATTCCCGCGACCAACACGATCGCGGCGCACGGGTGGCGTTATTTCGACGAAATGCACGACTTTCATGCGCCGCTCACCAACGGTTTCGGCCTGAACAAGGCGGGCGAGCAGGTGCTTCTTTCCTATTTGCCGGGTACGGGATTGGACCGCGTGGTGGATGCGGTGTCTTTCAAAGGCCAGGAGAATGGCGTGCCGCTCGTCCGGTATCCCGATGGCGCGGCGTCCTGGTTTTACGGCGTATTCACGCCCGGCGCCTCGAACCAGCTGGTCGCTGCCGGAATGGTGATTGCCGAGGTCATGTACCATCCCAAACCGACCGCAGCCAATCCGGAGAACAACGAAAACGACGAATATGTGGAGTTGTACAATCCGACGGCGCAGCCGATCACGCTGATGAATCTTGTGGCGGATGTCGGCGTCTGGCGTTTGGCCGGCGGCATCGCCTATCTGTTCCCCACCAATACGGTCGTGCCGGCCGGCGGACGTCTGGTCGTCGTGCCGTTCGATCCTGTCAGTGATCTTGTGGCTTGCGAGGCGTTTTTGTCGGCCTACGGTCTGACCAATGGGCAGATCCGCCTATTGGGCCCCTATGCCGGTCATCTGAACAACAAGACCGACGCTGTGCGGCTGGAGCGCCCGGTGAATCCCGATGTCGTCGGCGAAACGGTTTCCTGGCATGTGATCGATCAGGTCACGTATTACGATGCGGCGCCTTGGCCGGCGGAGGCGGATGGCACGGGACGTCCGCTGACGCGTCTTCCGGGGCAGAACAGCGGCGACGATCCGGCGAGTTGGGTGGCCGGGCTATCGGCTACGCCGGGACAAGGGCCGGCAAAAGTTGCTGTGATGGCGCCGGCGGCGAATACGGGCTATCTGGTGCCGACTTCGATGGCGGTAACGGCGGCGGTCGATCCGGCCTTTGTCGTCGGCACGGTCAGTCAGGTCGTTCTCGTTCTCGACGGCGTGGATGTGGCCAGCTTTTCGGCTGCGCCGTACACGAATGCCATCGCGCTGGATGCCCGCGAGGGCGTGCGGCGGCTCATGGCGCGGCTGACCGATGGTGCAGGCGCCTATACGTCGGCGGCGGTGCCGATCGTGGTTTACACGAATATTCCCGCCTTAACGGTCGGAACGAACCAGACGGTCGAGCTGTCGGTGACGAACCGTGTCAGCCTGCACGCGGCGGCCGATATCCGGAGCTGGATGACGAACATCGTCCGATTTGTCTGGTCTTGTCCGGGCGACAGCTCGGTCGTGGTGGAGAATCCGACGCAGGCCGATGCCGCGGCGTGTTTCACGCAGCCCGGTCAGTACGAATTGATGGTGACGATGTTTATTTGCGATCAGCCGGTGTCGAACCGTTTCGTCACCGTGACCGTTACGCCTGCGTTCGGCTATACCGGTCCGGGTGGCGTGACGAACGGTCTTGCTTTGTGGCTGGATGCTTCGCAACTCACGGGCTTGACCGACGGCCAGCCGGTGAATACGTGGACGGACATGTCCGGGCTGAGCAACAACGCCGTTCGGCAGAGCGGTTCCAGCGCGGGCTATCCCCAGTACGCGACCAACGTAATCGGAGGCAAAGCCGTGGTACGATTCAACTCGGCCAACGGCAATACCGGCGACTACTTCAAGTTCAACCGTATCTCAACGATCCGGACCGTTTTCTGGGTGGTCAAGGAGAACGCCGGCGCCTCCGACGGGCACTTTCTGTTGGGAGACGACAGCAGTTACGATTTCCACCGGCAGGAGAATGTCGGCAACGGAAGGATATGGGATAGTGGTTATATCAACGATAATATCCGGAATGGAACGACCAAACTCATGGGGACGGTGACGAACGGGACAACGACCGCGATACCGCCCAATCAGTTCCAGTTGATCTCTCTCGTCACGGTCGGTAATGTGCAGGCGAATCAGGTCACTCAGGACCGTTCGTACCACGGGAGCTGGCAGGGCGACATCGCCGAGATCATCATTTACACGAATGCCTTGACGAGCGATCAGGAAATAGCCGTCGGCAGCTATCTGGCGGACAAGTACGGGCTGACCACGGCGTATCCGCCCCTGGAGTCTCAAACTTTGCCGGCGGTCATCAACGTGGCCATGGGCAACCGCGGCGCGTATTCAATGGCTGATGTCTACGCCTTCGACTACAAGCAATCAGCCACCGCAGGCACGGCGGCGCCGCTGGCGTATGGCGGTCACACATGGAACCAATCGAATGGCGGCGCCAGCTTGAAGGATTCCAAGGGTGGCTCGACCACGGTGGGCTTCACCATTAGCCAATACAAAGACGGCCCTGGCGACTGGGGCGGCCCCGGCAAACTGCAATTATTCGGCGCGGGCATGTATGCTGACGGTGGACATAGCGGCGGCTATTCCCCCGATCCAGGCACATTTCCTACTCTCGCGATCTCCGGTCTTACCAACAGCCACGCCTATGACCTTTATCTGGTCAACCGCGATGGCGGCGGCTGCAACAATACCTTCACCGTGGGCGGCACGGTAGATGCGAGCAATCCGGCCAACCCGCTGATCGTCGGCGGCACGACCTTGACGGCAGATAATAGCACGGCCAATGGCGCGACTTGGGTTGAGAATCAAAACTATGTTCACTTCGCCGCCCTCGTCCCTGACTCCAGCGGCACTATTACGGTTTTGGAAAATACCCTTAGCGGCCGCTACTGCCTGAACGGCTTCCAGCTTCGGGACCTGGGCCCGACTACGCCGCCCCCGACGCCCCCGACCGCGCTCTTTACCGCTACGCCAACCAACGATTGGGCGCCCCTGACGGTATACTTCACCGACAGCTCGACGAACGGCAGCGGCGCCATCACCAACAGCCACTGGGAATTTGGCGACGGCCACACCCATGATAATACGACCCGCGCCAGCGTGACCAACGCCTATGCCGGCACCGGCACCTACACGGTGGTGTTGATCGTCAGCGACGACAACGGCCTCGCCAACACCAACTCGGCTCTGATCAATGTCACGCAGCGGCCGCCGCTGATGTCGCCGATCATGCAGTCCGATCAGAGCGGGTTCTATAGAGACCCGGAGGGCCGTGCTACGGTCAAATTCACCAACGCCCAATACCGCGTCCAATATACGCTCGAATACAAGGATGACCTGCGCGCAACGAATAACTGGCAGCCGTGCTCCCTGCCGACGAGCGGCCTGGGCGCGATAACGCTGCAGGATACGAATGCCACCGAGGGCGTTACGCAGCGCTTCTACCGCATCGAAGCGCACCATCTACCATATCCATAGATTCAGACTGGCCCCCGAGGACCGGGGACCGGCGACGCCCGACATCAAGAAGATGACCGGCGGCGAAGAAACTCACCGATGGCCGCGTTTGACCAGCCCCAGGTCCATCAACTGCAGCATCAGGTCGGAGACCAGTTCGCTGGTATACGGACTGCCGCGCCACTCGAATCCGCCGCCGCGCTCCAGCCACGGATCGGCAATCGCCTCGGTCATGGCGCCCTGGTACGGCCCGCCTGCCACCTGCACGAAAAAGTTGAGCTGCATCACCCGATTCTTGAGTTGCTCAAACAGCGGATTGCCGGTCTTTTTGAACAACCGGTCCAGGCACTGGATCTTGCGGTTGCCGTAGCAATAAACGGAATACTGGTTGAAGTGCTGCTGCTCGCTGTGCGCGCCTTGCGTCGGATTCTTCACCCAGCTCAACTGCTTCGGGCACCAGTACAGCAGGCCGTAATAGGCGTTGGCCACCGCGCGGTTCAGGCTTTCCTTGTCCCCCGTCCGGTCGTGCTTATCCAGCCAATACTCCACCACGGCATAGATGCTGTCCTGTTCAAAATCTCCGGGCGGCAGGTCCGGATGCATGCCGGTATACCAAAACCGTCCTTCGACATTCTGCCGCAGGAACTGCTCCTGGTCCGCATTGGCCCGCAGGCAGCGCTCATCACCGGTAATCCGGGCAATGATCGGCAGTCCCACCAACGTCCGGCCGCACACCACGGACTGTGACTTCTGGCCGGAATTGATCTCCACAACCTGCGGGAAGCCGCCGTCGGGGTTCTGCTGCGCCAGCAGCCAATTCAGCGACGCCATCGCGGCCTTGTACCAGTCCTGTCGGTCCACACCCTCCTTATCCTTCACCCGTTGCCAGGTCTGCAGGATATACCGCGCCATCCAGACGTTGATGTCCACCTTGTAACCGTTGTGATGCCAATCCCAACTGCAAAAGCCCTCCGCCGTCGCGCCGCCGGGACGGTTTTCGTTGTGGAAATACCAACTCGTGTGAAACACGCCGCTGGGCTGCTGCCCCTTCAGCGCAAAGTCAATCTGCTCGCAAGCCCGGTCACGCCACACCTTCTCGCCGGTCATCTCGTAGAGGCCGTATTCGAACCAGGCCACGTACGGATTGTTGCCAATATACACAAACGGGGTGCCCCGGTGATGCTCGTAGCCGATGCCCGGCTTCCAACTCTGCATTTGCCGGCGCCCCTCCAGCGCGAGCGTGAAGGCCGCCTGCGGAGTCCGCACCTTGAGCGCATCATCCACGCGGTAGTTGTTGACCTTGATCCAGGCTTGCATAAGCCCCGTGATGGCGCCGGCGAATTCGCCGGCATCGCTCAGAAACAACTGCAGTGGCATTTCATACTTTATACCGGCCGCCAGTTGGCCGCGGCCCACGCGGTATTGTGGCGCAACCTGGCGATTGGCGAAGTGAAAATCGGTCTGGCCTGTCCATGTCGTCGGATTGAGGTAATCGGAGTTGCTGTCGATGGCGAACAAAACCACCACGGACTGGTCCGGCCGATACACCAGCACCCCGGGCACACCGCAGTAGCGCATCGGAGTGATGGCGAGTTTTTCGCTGTTGCCGGCCCATGGATAGTTCTGCACGCGCCAGTCGTTTGTGAATCCATCGTGATACGCCAGGCACACTTCCCAGCCGTTGAGATCCTTGTCCACAGACCACTTGGCCGTGAAGGTGGCCGCCGGCAGGTCCGCGCGCAGCGCCACATCGGCCGACCAAGAGAACGTCACGCCGTCGACTTCCTGCCGGCCGGACAACCGGGCGGTGTGCGGATCGCCCTGCTCGCCCTGTGCCGCCGCCAGCCAGCGGACTTCCCCGCTCTTCAGATTGCGCAAGGCCAGCAGGCCCTGGGTGGCCGATCGCTCCACCGGCTTGGCGTGGAGCGAAATCGTTCCCAACGCCCACCCGTTCGGCGTCCGTGGCAACGCCCACTTCATGCCGGCGCGATTTTCAAGAACCATCGTCGCGTCAGCGCCTGCCCCCGCCACACCCGCACCACCAACTGGAAGCATGGTCAAAGCGATCAACAAACCCAGCATCACTTTCTTCATAATCGCTGACCGGTGTAGGAATAGATCCAGTAATAATACTCGTTGGTGAACTTTTCGTCGGTCGCGTTGACCGCCAACGAGTTCTTGGTCAATATTTTGATCTTGAGCTGCTGCTTGCCTTTCGTCAGCGCCGCGGGGATCTCGAACTCCGTGTCCCGGAATTTCGACGGCATGGTCCCGCTCTGCCAGTTCGGCACATCCTCATTTTTCTGGGCATAAAAATTCTTGATCAGTTCCCTGTATTCCTTGTGGTTGTAGTTCAGCATTACATTGGCGCCCTGCTCGAACCAGGTTCCCGCCCACGCGCCGTCCACAAAGACGTCCACCTCCTGGTGATAGGCCATCTGATTGATGCGCTTGCGCAGCCGCACGCCGTCATTGTCCGGGTTGATCTTGACCGTGAACGCAGACCCTTGGTCGGTCCACCGGCCTTCATCGGTGATCAGCTTGTTGAAATTGCCTTCGTAGCCGGCCGTGTCCGTCTGCAGGCGCGTATGGCCTGCCACGCGATAGTTGTGCGCCGACTCGGAATCCGGCTTCCCGACATCCAGGCTGTCGGTCAGCGTCAGGAACTTTTTCGGTGTGTGATAGTAATACACAGCGCTGAGAAACGTGCCGTCCCGATCATGCGTAAAGGCATGGGCGTGATCCTGGGTCAACTTGATGGAGCTCAGGAAAGGAACATAATCGAGAATATGAAACCGGTAGCCGGTTTGTTCCGCCAGTCCACCGCTGAACGCATG
>CAIQIC010000108.1 GCA_903871765.1 uncultured Lentisphaerota bacterium | reverse complement strand
TGTTGCTGACGGCACTCGCGCGAAAAGTGCCGCTGGCCACGGTTTCCAGGAACGCGGCGGTGGCGTTCGCCTGCACAACGTGACCATCGAAAGGCGCACGCAAGCGGACCTCCATCGCTGGATCCATCACACCATTCTCAAACCACGGCGGCGGCACGAGCCGGTCGAATGAGATTTTGGTCGGATTGATGTTCTCCAGCCGATGTACTCGGGCGGATTGGGCGGCATCAAGCCGTATGTTGAAGCCGCGCGCCACGAAGCGCAGCGCCTGCCAGCTGGTCCACAGCACTGTGGCAGCCGCCGCTAAGAACGCGGCCTCCCGGAGGAAGCCCTTCAGCGGGGCGGTTGGAGGGTGCCAGACGAGACCGAAGGCGAACAGGCCCAATGCGGTGACCAGCAGATAGAATCGTTGCATTGGCCACTGGCTGGTAAGCGCGACGGCGGAAGCCGGCAGGGCCTGCCATAACCGTGCTTGCACGCCCGGTACGGGCAGGGTGAGCAGGAGGAAAAAGGCCGCCGTCATCACCAGCACGCCCGCCAGGAGGTGCCGCCGCCATGCCGCCAGGCCGGCGGCGGTAACCAGCACCAACCAATAAGCGTAGCCGAGCTGAAAGTCGCCAAGCTGGTTAGCCTCCGGACTGACCGGCAGCAGGAAGGCGGGGAAGGCCCGCTTGGTTTCGGTCAGTATTCCCCCCACGTACGTGGGTGCCGTGATGGTACCGTAACTGCTCACGGTCAACACCGACACAAACGCGTAACCGGCCAGAACCAGGAAAAGCAGGCCCGCACCGGCGGCCACCCCCAGGAAATGGCCCCGGCGGCGGCTGGCGCCGAGAATGGCCAGAACCGCCAGACCGGCGGCGCCGGTCAGCCACATCGCAACCGGCGGATGCGCGATCCAGCACGCCGCCAGCCCAATGGCGGTCTGCGCGAGCGCGCCAAACGAGTCCTCCCGGCGCGCCCGTTCCAGTCCGCCTAGGACCAGCGGAATCCACGGCGCCGTCATCACTGTCATGTACAGATCCATGGCATAGGCCGTGGACAGCAGGCCGGGCGACAGTCCGTAGGCGGCGGCCAACACGGCGGCCGTGCGCTCGGAAACTTCAGGTGCGGCGCGGCGCAGGCAGAAATAGAAACTGAGCACGCCGCCAAGCAGACTCAGACCGATGACCAAATTCTGGAGGGTCCAGAAACCAAGCGTGTGGAACGTGACGAGGTCGAGCAGCCCGGCGGCATAGGGGAGGTAAGGGGCGGTGCGCAGAGGGTGGATGCGGCCGTTCCACGCGTATTCGCTCTGGCCCACCAGGACTGGAAACTCGCCGGCCCGGATTTGGGTGACACAATCAGCCACCGCCAGGCTGTAGTTGTAGGCTTCGCCCGTCCCAAGACCGTGAGTGGTGAAGAAAGGCGCGGCGATGAACAATCCCACCGCGAGCACGATGCCCAGACTACGGCCCCGGGTGGTGGCCCAGGCTTGGAGGGAGGCGAGCGGCGAGGTCATGCGCTTTGAAGCCGGCGCTTACTCCGGGGATTTCCACACAACGATGTTACGATTTGAAGCCCTCGGCGCGGTCGACGATGAAGCGGGGCCGGGCGCGCACCTCCTCGTAGATGCGGCCGATGTACTCGCCGAGGATGCCGACGCTGATGAGCTGCACGCCGCCCATGAAGAGAACGAGAATAACAATCGTCGGATTGCCAACGGGGAAGGGGAAGCCGGCCAGTTTCATCACCAGATAAATGAGCGCGATGAAGATCGAGCTGAAGGCGAGCGCGAAGCCGAGCTGGGTGCTCAGCGTCAGGGCGAAGGTGGAGAAGCAGAAGATGCCGTTGAAACCGATGCGCAGCGATCCGATGAAGCGGTTGTAGTTGGTCTGACCGGCGAAACGCGGCGGACGGTCGAAGGGGAGGAGCACCTGCTTGAAGCCGACGACCGCCACCATGCCGCGCAGGAAGCCGTGCGTCTCCCGGAGGTGCACGACCTCGTTGACGACGCGTCGCGCCATCAGGCGGAAGTCGCCCGTATTGGGCGGGATTTTCACGTCGGCGATCCGGTTGATGATCTTGTAACCGGTCTCCGCGATCAGTCGCTTGATCCAGGGCTCGCCCGTGCGCTGCCGGCGCTGCGGCAGGACCACGTCGTAGCCTGCCCGCCACTGGGCGATCATGTCCACGACGAGTTCGGGCGGATCCTGCAGGTCCACGTCCATCACGATGACGGCGTCGCC
>CAIQIC010000107.1 GCA_903871765.1 uncultured Lentisphaerota bacterium | reverse complement strand
CTGGCTGCGCGCCTGGCAGGCCCAAGTCGGGCGCGTCAATCTTTACTTGCTTGACAGCAATGACGCGGCGAATTTTCCCGCCCATCGAGGGATTACCAGCGAGCTTTACGGGGACGGACCGGAATTTCGTCTCAAGCAGGAACTTCTCCTCGGGATCGGCGGATGGCGGCTGCTCGCCGCGCTCGGCATCCAGCCGGAAGTCTGTCACCTGAATGAAGGGCATGCGGCCTTCGCCGTGTTGGAACGGGCCAAACGTTTCATGGAACAGACAGGCCAGTCATTCGAAGTCGCACTGGCCGTCACGCGGGCGGGCAACCTCTTCACCACTCACACGGCGGTGAATGCCGGTTTTGACCGCTTCGCTCCGGCCCTTATCGAGCAATACCTTGGCCGGTACGCCCAGACGAGACTCGGCATCTCGCTCCACGAGCTGTTGGCCCTTGGCCGCCAGAACCCGAATGACTCGTCGGAAAGTTTTAACATGGCCTATCTGGCGATCCGCGGGAGCGGGGCGGTCAATGGCGTGAGCCGCTTGCACGGGAAAGTGAGCCGGCACATCTTTGAGCCTCTCTTCCCGCGCTGGCCAGCGGACGAAGTGCCCGTCGGACACGTGACCAATGGAGTCCATATGCCAACCTGGGACTCGGCGGCAGCCGACGATCTCTGGACGGATGTCTGTGGAAAGAACCGCTGGCTTGGGACGACAGAAACCCTGGAACAGGACATTCGCCGCATCTCCGACGCCAGGCTCTGGCAATTTCGCACCGCCGCCAGCAGGTCTCTTGTTGAATACGCCCGCGAACGATTGGCCCGGCAACTGGCGGGTTCCGGCGCATCGCCGGAGGCCATTGACGAGACAAAACATCTGTTCGATCCCAACGCGTTGACGCTGGGTTTTGCGCGCCGCTTTGCGACCTACAAGAGGCCGAACCTGCTGCTGCACGATCCGGAGCGGCTGCTCCGTCTCCTGAGCAATCCGCAGCACCCGGTGCAACTTATCATAGCCGGCAAAGCCCATCCGGCCGACCAGGCGGGGCAGGCCCTGATACAACAGTGGATCCATTTCATCCGCCGGCCCGAGGTCCGCCAACATGTGATCTTTCTCAGCGACTACGACATGTTGTTGACCGAGCATTTGGTGCAGGGAGTGGATGTCTGGATCAATACGCCCCGGCGGCCTTGGGAAGCTTGTGGAACGAGTGGCATGAAAGTGCTCGTTAATGGCGGCATTAATCTGTCGGAGTTGGATGGCTGGTGGGCCGAAGCCTACACGCCGGAAGTTGGATGGGCGTTGGGCGATGGCCGGGAACATGATGATGATCCCGCCTGGGACGCTGTCGAGGCCGGGGCACTCTACGATATTCTCGAACGCGAGGTGATCCCTGAGTTTTATACCCGCAACGAGAAAGGCATTCCCACGGCATGGGTCGCGCGAATGCGGGAAAGCATGGCGCGATTGACGCCGCGTTTTTCTGCCAACCGCACGGTGCGCGAGTACACCGAACAGCACTACCTACCGGCTGCGGCAATCTACCGCGAACGCGCGGCCAATAATGGAGCAGCCGGCCGGCGGATGGTCTGCTGGCGGCAGGATATGGAACGCAAGTGGGGAAACCTGCGCTTCGGAGAAGTAAAAGTCGTAACTCAAAAGGCGCGGCACATGTTTGAGGTTGAGGTCCATCTCGGCGAGCTGGATCCCAAAGCGGTGCGAGTGGAGCTTTATGCCGACGGAGTCAACGGCAGCGCTCCGGTGCGGCGGGAGATGAAGCGGGCCCGCCAACTGACAGACGCGGCCGGCGGTTACGCCTATCGCGCGACTGTGCCCGCAACACGGCCGGCAACGGATTATACG
>CAIQIC010000106.1 GCA_903871765.1 uncultured Lentisphaerota bacterium | reverse complement strand
CCGAATTATGGCAGCACCAGTATCTACGTGCGGCGGATAGACCGCGTGGTGAAGCCCGCCACCCAATGTCAGGTTCTCCTGTACGCCTACAACCCGGCGACCGGGGCTCTATTCGATCTGGCGATCTATGACCCCGGCGAGTTGACCCCAACCTATGTCCGCTACCAGTTGACCCTGCCCCAGCCGCACCTCGGCATGACCGGGGCCTGCTGTGGTGGCGTTCATTCGGTGGTGGCGCTGGTGAAGCTCAGGTTCATCCCGGCCCAGTACGACAGCGACCTCGTGCTGATTGACAATCTCGACGCCCTGAAATACTCCGTGCAAAGCGTTCGCGCTCAGGAGGCGGGCGACCTGCAACTGGCCAAGGGCTATGAGATGGCGGCGATTCAGGAATTGAACCGCGACCTGGAAGACAACTACCCGGACGATCAGTTTTCCGCCGACAATCGCGTGTTCGGCGGCGCGGCCTTCAGTAATCACTGCTTTTAACAATTATGGCAAATTCTCCAGATTATAGTGCATGGTTTGCGGCGCATCCTGATTTCTCTATGAATCAGTATGGTGTTGCTGTGCAGAACCCTTCTAAGGCAACAACGAGCGGGAATCTTTCCTACACTCCTTCATCTTCCTACAACTACAATCCGTCGCCCCAGTCAGGCTCAGGCGTTTTCGGTTCTGTGCCCGGAGTGATTGAACTGCCCAATCCATCCGCCGACTTGACGCGACAGATTCCCAATCTCGGCTCGATCAATTCCTCGATCTTTGGCAACCTGTACGACGAGTCTCGCGGAGTCATCCCCCAAGCCGACCAGAATTTCATGCAGGACCAGGCGGCGGCACGGGCGGCGGGCGCGGGTATGCCGGGCACCAACATCATGCCGGGGACACTTGAGGGAAACTCAGCGGCCAGGAATCTCGGGCTGCTCTCGTACCAACTTCAGCAGCAAGCCGCGCAATCGTATCCCGGTCTGGTCGGGGCGGTTTCATCGACGCAGACCGTATCTCCGGCCTTGCAGACTTCGATTGCCGAGCAGAACGCGGCGAATGCAGCGGCACCAAATCCGACAGCGGCAAACAGTTATGCGCAGCAGCTTTACGACCAGTATCTCAAGGCAGCGCGGGGGCCGGGCGGCGGCACGGGCGGCGGTTGGGGGCCTGCGAGGGGCACGAGGACCGGCACGGAGACTGGCGCAAGCGATTCAAGTCCAAATTACTACGACGTTTACGACCCGGCTTGGGCTATTGCAAATGAGGGAGAAGCTGAGGAACAACGACGCGCAGCACAATGGAAAGCTGCTAATGTGAGTCCCGATTCCACTCCGGGACAAATCAACTGGGCCAATTACGAGCAAACCACAGCCGATTTCAATGATCTATTTGGAGGCGACGGCGGGCTGGAAATGAGCCCCGAAGATTTCTACGACTACATCGGTTAAGGAGACCCAAATATGACTATCGTTCCTTGGCTCCATCCCCAGAACTTCCTCGGCGCAATGGAAGCTGGCACCGCCGCGGGCGAGCGGGCACGCGCCACCGACATCGCCCACTCGGAAGCCGCCGACCGGCTCCGGCTCGCCTATGACTCGCTCGCGGCGAAAGAGGAGATGGCCGGGGAACTGGCGAAGTCGAAGCAGGAGACAGCGAATGCCGCGATGCAGTTGCGGGCGCAGCAAGCGCAGGGGTTGCAGGATTACCGAGAAGGTTTGCTGGGCGCAAAAGACAAGGAACTCAGGATCAGAGAACAGCGTGCTGGGGACCTATTCGATTACCGCAATTCTGTGCTTGGGCTTCAAACTGAAAAGCTGACCCAGGCGCAAAAGGCGTCTGAAGCATTGAGGAAAGCCCGAGCGGAATCTGATGCCTGGAAACAAAAAGTAGCCGATGGCACGCTGGCCACACGGCAGGCTGAAGAAGCCAGAAAGGTGGAGGCGGATAAGGCCAAGGCTGCCGGGGCAATCAACTGGGCCGATATTTTGAAGGAATCCACCCCCAAGCCGAGCCGGTCGCTGCGAAGTTTCTTGCCGGGCTTCCTTGGTGGCACCCCAGCACCAGATGCTGCCCAGCCGAGCGGCGCGGGAGCATCTCTTTCAGGACCAGGCGCGTCGGCTCCCACGATGCCGTCATTCCCTGCCGCTCCGAAAGACCCGAAGGACCGGAAGGAAGGCCAGAGCTACCAAGTTCATACGCGGAAGGTCAATGGCATCTATACATGGACCGGCAAGGGCTGGGAAACCTACCAAGCGCCGTCTGACGATGAGGCCCAAATCGGCGATGAGGAATAACCATGCCCGCCGTATTAACCGACGAAGACCTGGGCATCGGCCAGCCGTTGACAGATGCTGATTTGGGGTTGGGTGAAGCCGCGCCAGACATGACGCCGCCGCCATTCGAGTCACCTCTTGCCATTACCGATCATGGTCCGATCTACCAGAGCGATGTGGACGCTCAGAAGGCAGGTGGTTCGATTTCTACTTCCGATTTGAGCTTGGGGCAGAGGTTTCGCAGGAGCGATGCCGGGGAGAGGCTGATGGGTCCCACTCCCGAGGAAGTTCATGGCATGGGCGGTTCTGCTGG
>CAIQIC010000105.1 GCA_903871765.1 uncultured Lentisphaerota bacterium | reverse complement strand
GAGAGACGACGTGCAGGACGGCTGATTTGACGTTCTTGGCCCATCCGCAAGAGGCAAAGGAATATCTGGCGGAGACTGATCGGACGATGGCATGCCTCAAGGACTTCGTCAGCTTTGCCGCAATAAGAGGTTACCAGCCTATTCTATGCGGCAGGACTCTCAAGTCTGTTCGATATTCGGGCCGGCCGGAAGTCGATGGACTACTTTACCACGGCCGCAACAACAGCATGGGCAACATGATGTCCAGCTACGACATCAACAGATTCGATAACGTCAGCGTGACGCCATAGAACGTAAGGACATAAAATCGATTCTGTCAGAAGGAAACAAATGAATCCGAAATTAAACGTCCCAACCCGTTCCCAACTAAAACTTTCACTCCCTCTCCGCGCCTTATTCACGGCGATCTCACTGGCTCTGCTGCCAGCCCTGCCATCCACGCTCCAGGCCGCCGTACCGGACCTCACTGCGGCGGGTGCGATCGCCAAGATTGATCGCACTTGGACCTACAACCTGGGGCCCACGGGCATGCGCGGGTGGATTTATCACGCCTGGTCCGTAACCGCGGAGCAGGATGCGACTACGGGGTTTGCGCCCTATCAGATTCTGGTGACCACCGTGGCGCCCAAAACGCCGGCATTCGGGATCCTGGCCGTTGACGATGTCATTCTGGGCGCGAGTGCCGGCAGCGGCGCCGTCCCGCTTTTCACCGGCGATGCCCGTAAAAGTCTGGGGTGGGCGATCGGGGCTGCCGAGGCCGGCAACGGCATTCTCAAACTCAAGCGATGGCGTGCGGGGGTCGCCACCGATGTGTCCATCACCCTGCCCGTCATGGGCGCCTACTCCGACACGGCGCCCTACAATTGCCCCAAGACCACGCGGATCATGGCCAACGCCGCCAACAGCCTTCAACAAACGATATTGAAAAACGGCTGGGGCGGTGGTGACGGATCGGGGGCCATCAGCGCCCTGGCCTTGCTGGCAACCGGCAATCCCGTTTACCTGCCCATGTTGCAGGCTTATGCCCGCTCGCTCGCACCAAAGGATCTTGAACTGGAACGCAGCGGGATTTCGGCGTGGAATTGTTATAACAGCATCTTTCTGGCTGAATATTACATGTTGACCAAAGACGCGGAGGTGCGCCACGGGCTCGGCGAATATGTCCTCTACGCCGCCAGACACACGAGCATGTTCGGCACGTCCGGCCATGGCTTTTCGACTGTTGCGCCACCCGGCGGCTGGCAGGCCGGGGGGACCAATGGCCTGATTAGTTGGTATGGGCCGGTGAATCAGGCCGGACTGGCCGCCCAACTCACGATTGTTCTGGGGAAGAAGGCCGGCCTGGTGAGTCCAGAGATTGATCCGGCCATTGCGCGGGCGGCCAACTTCTTCGGCTACTATGTCAACCGCGGGTCCATTCCTTACGGGGAACATGAGCCGTATCCCGGCGACCTCCCCTATAACGGGAGGATTTATTATAACCACCAAAGCAACGGCAAGGACGGGCTGGCCGCGGTGCTGTTTGGGAGCATAGGCGATAAGCCGTTGCAGACGGAGTATTTTACGCGGATGGCGGTGGCGGGATACACGGGCGAGGAATACGGGCATACCGGGCAGGGGT
>CAIQIC010000104.1 GCA_903871765.1 uncultured Lentisphaerota bacterium | reverse complement strand
GGTTCTGTACCAGGTGCCGGCGGCGTAGCGGGCAAAGTCGGCGCGCGGATCGACGGTCAGGTCCATGTTGGCCACACTGAAGCGCGGCACGGGCGGCTCAGTGTCGACGGCCGTGATTCCCCGCGGACCGCAACTGAGGCCCAGCAACAGGAATACCGGAAGGAAACGTGATTTCTTCATGAGGGAAAAACAAGGCTCAGATCCTCCATCGGCAAGGATCTTAGGATGAGCGGTCATCCGTTGCCGGCAGCCGTCACGCCGGGCGCTGGAGCGCGAAACGCTCGGTCGTGCGGCAGTAGAGTTCGCCGCTCATCCGGCCGATGAGGTCGATTTTCGCCGGATCGATCCGCCCGTCGGGGCCAAGCACCGCGTCGCTGACGTGCACGAGATGGATGCGGCCGAAGACGACGTGCGCCGCCAGCGGCCCCTCGCCGATGTTGACGATCTGGTGCAGCGTGCACTCGAACGCCACCGGCGCGGCCGCGACGCGCGGCGGGCGCACCTTGGTCGACGGCGTGCTCTCGATGCCGAACTTCGCAAATTCGCTCTCGCCGTAGGGCAGCGTGGCCGCGGTGGCGTTCATCGGCCCGGCCAGGGAGTACGGCACGAGGTTCACCACGAACTCCGGCACCTGCTGGATGTTTCGCACCGTGTCCTTCGGCTGGCCGTCGCGGTTGTTGACCGGCACGAACATGAGCGTGGGCGGGTTCGAGGTGACGCCCTGGAAGAAGCTGAACGGCGCGAGATTGGTGCGGCCGTCGGCGGCAATGGTGGAGACCCACGCGATCGGGCGCGGCGTGATGACACTGGTCATCCAGCCGTAGACCTCGCGGGGCGGAAGCTTGGAGAAATCGAGCTGCATGAAACCAGCAGCGATGACGGATCGCCGGTTGCGAGTCAATTTTCTGCGCAGATCGGTAGTGGGTCAGTTTTCAGGACCGGACTGTCACTGTAGGTCGGGGTTTATTCCCCGACAGAGTGATGTCGATGCGCACGGGCGTCGGGCATGAAGCCCGACCTACATAAATTGACCCACCACTCGCGGTTGCGCCGCGGCGATTCACGGGCAGACTCTGCCCATGCTCCGACGCACCTGCCTCGCTTGCTTCGCCCTGCTTCTTTCCGTTTGGGTTCACGCCGCCGCACCGGTGGCTTCTCCCCTGCCCGATGGCCTTTACGCCGAGTTTACCACGCCCCGCGGTGTGGTCACCGCCGAGCTGTATTACCAAAGAACGCCGCTCACGGTCGCGAGCTTCACCGGCCTCGCCGAGGGCACGCTCGGACCTGCGCCGCGCAAACCGTTCTTCAACGGGCTCACCTTCCATCGGGTGGTGCCCGACTTCGTGGTGCAGGGCGGCGACCCGCTCGGCACCGGCGAGGGCGGCCCGGGCTATGCCTTCCCCGACGAGTTCGCGCCAAGCCTGCACCTTGACGCCGCCGGCGTGCTCGCCATGGCCAACGACGGCCCGGACACCAACGGCTCGCAGTTTTTCTTCACCCTGCGCGAGACGAACCGCCTCAACTATCTCCACACCGTCTTCGGCCGCGTGGTGCGCGGGCTCGATGTGCTGCCGCTGATCAAGCAGGGCGACGCCATGCAGGTGAAAATCCTGCGCATCGGCGCAGCGGCCCGGGCGTTCCGCGCCGACGACCCGGCGTACGCCGCGCTGCTCGCGAAGACGCCGAAGTATGCCGGCCAGCCCGGCCCGGGGCTGGCGGCGCATTTTGACGATCCCGACGGACTGCTGCCCGTCGAGCCGCCGCGCGCGAAATATTTCAATTACAAGCTGGCCAACTTCGAGCGCGCCACGGGCCTGCGCGTCGCCGCGCGTGTCTTTCGGGCATTCAAGCCGGAGCCGGCGGGGCAGACCGTCAACGATCTGCGCGGCCGGCTGGCGCGCGAGCTCGGGGTTGAGAAACGCGGCGCGCTCGCCCTTTATTTCGCCGACAGCGACACATGGTCGCTCTGGATCGGCGACGAGCAGGTGCCGGCCTTCAATCCCCAAGGGCTCAAGCTGCATCCGCGCAAGCACGAGTTCATCGCCGCCGCGCGCAGTAGCGCCGCCGACGCGCAGGCCTATGTCCAGAAAATCCGCGGCCCCGACCAGCCGCTGTCCGACGGCCAGAAGCTCAAGCTGCTCACCGACGAGGTGCTCGACGGCCTGATTTTCCTCTTCGAGCCGAAGCCCGCCGCCGCGCCGTGACGAATTCCGCCCGCCGCAGCCGGGTCAAGGGCGGACGTGCCGCCGGCGGTTGAGGTGCGCCAGCAGCAGTGTGAAAAAACACAGCACGAGGTTCTGCAACGGGAGCTGCAACGGCGTGGGCATCGCGTAGATGATGGCCACCGCCGGCACCCACACGCCGATGTTGGCGATCAGCGTGGGCAGCACGGTGCGCCCGTACCAGCCGGGCGTGCGGAAATCCGCCACGACCGTCGCGGTGGAGAACCGGACGGCGCACCACTGGTACGCCACCACCGTCAGCGGCACGGCGAAGACCGGACAATAGACCAGCTGGTCGAGCAGGGCCTTCGTCGCGATCGTGAGGGCGTCGTGGCCCGTGCCCACGACATGCGCCAGGACGCGGTAGAGGATTTCGATCTCCAGCCCCTTGTACGCCCAGAACGCGGTGAGAAACACCCCCTCGCTCCACCGGTGGTGGTCCCGGGTCTCGGGATTGCTCCGCAGGTAGAGGAACGGCAGCACCCCGCCAAACAGCCCGGTGGAAAGGATGCCGAAAACGAAGCCGGTGCCGGCCCGGAAGGCCATCAGCCGTTCGAACGCCGCATGCGTCGGCGCGTGATGATAGTAGGCGAGGACGATGACCAGCGCCGCCGCCTGCAGCACGAGGCCCGGGCCGAGATTGGCGCGGGCCCCGCGCAGCCCGGCCTTCCAGGGCGCTTCACGGATGGTGGCGTCTGCGGACATAAAACCCGCGAGGGTCCCATGTCGGCGCGCGCCGCGCCAGCGCGAAATGACGGCGGCAGGTTCCACCCATGAAGGTTCTCTCACGCAACGGTCGCAACGGACACAGAGGGGACATCGCGCTCAACGAGCGCTTTCGCGTACTTTGCGTCCTTCGCGTCAGGTCGTGGTTTCGCGGATGGTGGTGAGCAGCATCGAGAACGCCTCGGTGGCGTGCACGGCGTGCGGCAGGCCCGGCGGCATGTGCAGCAGGTCGCCGGCGCGCAGCGGCGTCTTTTTGCCGGCCAGCGAGAATTCACAGGCCCCGCTAAGAATCTGTATCAGCGCCCGCGCCGGGGTGGCGTGCTCGGTGATCTGCTGGCCGGCGGCATAGGTGAACAGCGACACGCGCACGCCGC
>CAIQIC010000103.1 GCA_903871765.1 uncultured Lentisphaerota bacterium | reverse complement strand
GCAATTCTCGGCGACTGACATGGTTGGGCGACGATGGGACGAACCTCCCTCTGTGGAGTCAAGTGGAGTTTTGCCAGCTCGTGGAATCCGAACTTTGCTTGCCCCAGGCTGCTTTGTACGATTGCTTGCGTGATGCCGAAACCTGCGGCAAATGCAGTGACCCAGTGAGCAATCCCTTCCGATTTTCTTCCCTCGCCTGGGTGGCCATCCCGCTCTGTGCCTGCGGGTTGCTGATCTGGGCCAACACCCTGCGGGTGCGGCGGGTTGACTATGTCTCAGGGATTGCCGAACGGTCCGTGGCGGAACTGGCGGTCGACGCGTCCACGCCGACTAGTTACGCCGGCTGGCAGCCCCGGTTGATTGTGCCGGACCACGATGGCATCAGCTATGAGTGGCTCGACCAGACCCGGCAAATGTTTGCCCGCCACGAATGGCGTGTGCGTCACATTGATTATGAGAATGCGCCGTTCGGCCGGGAAGTGTATGCCGCTTCGCCGTATCGTTGGTGGCTGGGAGTGGTCGCGTGGTTCGACCATGTGATTTCCGGCCGCCCATCCGGGCCGTCCGTGGAGCGGGCGGCGCTGTTTGCCGATCCGTTGCTGCATCTGCTCTTCTTGGGAGGAGCCACGATTTTTGCAGCGTGGCAGTTCGGCGCTTATCCCGCCGCATTGCTCTCGATCGGAATCGCGGCCGTTTTTCCGTTTGCGGTGGGTTTTCTGCCGGGGGCGCCTGACGATCATGGACTGGTGCGCATCTGCGCGTTCTGGAGTGTGCTTCCCCTGCTGGCCGGGATCCGCGCAGCGCATTCGGCGGCGGCGGATGCGGGAGGTCGGGCGTGGCGCTGGTTTTTCGTCGCCGGCATCACGGGCGGCCTCGGACTGTGGATTAGCGTGGCCGGGCAGGTGCCGGTCCTCGCCGGCATCGCCTTGGGCGGACTGATCGCGGCCTGGGTCAACCGTGGCGACGCGAAGGCAAACCCGGCTGGGGCGCGGGCGCTTCTCCCGTGGGGGGCTTGGGCGCTGGGAGGGGCCGCGACCAGCCTTGCGGTTTACCTGATCGAGTACTTCCCCGCGCACCTGGGGTCGTGGCAGTTGCGGATTAATCACCCGCTTTACGGGCTGGCGTGGCTGGGCGGGGGCATGCTACTGGCGCGGGCGGTGGCCTGGATCGAGCGGGGAAAACCTTTCTGGAGTTTCCGTGAATTTATCATCCTCTTGCTTGCGGCCGCGGCCTTGGCGGCGGTGGCCGTTGCGATGCGGCTGACCCACAGCTCGGGGTTTCTGGAGGTGGATCTGTCCTCGTTCCGGCTGACCAGACTGCCGGGCGACGCGCGGGAGACCAGCCTGTGGGGCTGGCTGGTCGATGAATTCATTACACCCAGGGTTTGGGCCACGGTGTTGCCGGTGTTGCTGGTGCTGCCGGCGGGATGGTTGGTGCTGCGCCGCCGCACGGCAATGGCATCCCGGGCATCCCTCGCCGTCGCGCTGGGCCCGGTGTTCGTCGCTGTCGGATTC
>CAIQIC010000102.1 GCA_903871765.1 uncultured Lentisphaerota bacterium | reverse complement strand
TTAAGGGCCTGCTGGCGCAGGCCGCGCGCGGCGAGGCGTTCCTGCTGCAGGGCGGAGACTGCTGCGAGCAGTTCGCCGACTGCCGCTCCGAGGCGATCGTCGCCCAGTTGAAGATCCTCCTCAGCATGAGCATGGTCCTCGCCTTCGGAGCCCGGCGGCGCATCGTGCGCGTCGGCCGGTTTGCCGGGCAGTACACCAAGCCGCGCTCCGCCGCCACCGAGACGCGCGACGGACTCACGCTGCCGGCCTACCGCGGCGACCTGGTGAACGGCCCGGAGTTCACTGCGGCGGCGCGCACGCCAGACCCCGCGCGGCTACTGCGCGGCTACGAGCGCGCCGCGCTCACGCTGAACTTCATCCGCGGCCTGGTGGATGGCGGCTTCGCCGATATGCACCACCCGGAATACTGGGACCTCGGCTTCGTAAAGTTCGCGGAGCTGTCGGGCGAATACATGCAGATTGTCGGCAAGATCGCCGACGGCCTGCGCCTGTTGGAGACACTGGCCGGCCGGCCGCTGGACGAGCTGCAGCGGATGGATTTCTACGCGGGCCACGAGGGGCTGCACCTGGCCTATGAGCAGATGCAGACGCGCCAGGTGCCGCGCCGGAGCGGCTGGTATGACCTGACCTGCCACATGCCGTGGATCGGCAACCGCACCAACCAGCTCGACGGCGCGCACGTGGAATTCTTCCGCGGGATCGCCAACCCGATCGGCGTGAAGATCGGGCCCGAGACGGCGCCCGCCGACCTGGTCACGCTGGCGCGTGTTTTGAATCCCGCCAATGAACCGGGCCGCCTGACGATTATCCACCGCTTTGGCGCCCAGGAGATTGCCCGCGCGCTGCCGCCGCTGATCGCCGCCCTCCGCCACGCCGGCCAGACCGTGCTCTGGTGTTGCGACCCGATGCACGGCAACACCCAGAACACGCGCACCGGCCGCAAGACGCGCGACTTCCAGGCGATCTGCGCCGAGCTCGACCAGGCGTTCGAACTCCATCGCGCCCACGGCTCGCTGCTCGGCGGCGTCCACTTCGAGCTGACCGGCGAGAACGTCACCGAATGCTGCGGCGGGGCGCGCGGCCTCGCGGAGGCCGACCTCGAGCACGCCTACCTGAGCCACGTGGACCCGCGCCTGAATTACGAGCAGTCGCTCGAACTCGCGCTGCTGCTGGCGCACAAGATGGCGCTGGGCAGCCAGGGAAGCGCGGAACAGAAAAAAGGGCGGCCGTGATGCCAACGGCCACAAGCCGGAGAAAACAGCTTCAAGACTTTACCGTTTGACAAGTCTCCAACTTTAACATTCTACTGCGCCGATGTGCGAACGACAACGGCCGGGCCCTTCCGAGCGCCAGTTTTCCGGCACCGTGGCGGAACGATGGTCAACGTCCGTGTTGATGTTGGATGTCCTGTTTTTTGCGGCCTTGTTTTTTTTGCCTTACGCCTGGCTGTCCGAGGTGCGTTGGTGGCACATCGGCTGGCTGCGGCTCTCGTTTTCTTTGAGCTGGAAGAAGACCGCGGTCGTGCTGATCGTCTTGCTGGCGGCGCGCCCCGGGCTCCGGCATTGGCGCCTGCGCCGCGGCGCGCCCGCGCGGGGCCTGTGGGAACAATCCGGCTGGCAGAAAATCGCCCTCGCGCTGATCTCGCTCTATCTGTTCATGGCCGCCTTTGAAGGCGTGCTGGCGGTGGCCGGCTTCAAGGCCGAGCTGCCGCCCGTCATCTTCCAGGGCCTGGACGAACAGGGTGCACGGAGTGTGGAACAAACCCTGCCGGATCCGGAGTTGCTCTGGCGGTTTGAGCCAGGCCGCATGTTTCAGGGCATACGTATCAACCAACTGGGTTTTCGGGACCGGGAAGCTAATCCCGCCAAGGCGCCCGGAACGCGGCGGGTGCTCTGCCTGGGATGCTCGGTCACCGCGCAAGGCCTGCCGGGCTATCCGCAATATCTCCACGACCGGTTGCAAGCCGCGCCGCCCACGCCGGAACACTGGGAGGCGCTGAACCTCGGCGTGCACGGCTACTCCGCGCTGCAGGGGTTGCGGCTGTTTCAGCGCCTGGGCCCGCAGCTCAAGCCGGACGTGGTCACCGTCTTCTTCGGATGGAACGACCACTGGCTGGCAACCCAGCCGGATCGGTCGCGGCTGGCCGTCCGGATGGGTCCATGGCTCGGCCGTCTTTACCATCAGTTGCGGGGCAAACGCAGTTTCATGTTCCTCTCCTCCATCTTGAATCCGGCGCTGCGCTGGCGCGCAGGGCCGGGCGACCGCGGACTGCGCGTGCCGCCGGAAGAGTACCGCGCAACACTCGCACAATTCATCCGGGCGGTGCGGGCCGCGGGCGCCATCCCCGTGCTCATCACGGCCCCGCGCAGGGGCCAATCCCCCGAGCTATTCAAGAAAAGCTATGCCTGGTCCATTACCGAAGCCGAACAGATTCACGACCGCTATGTGGAAATCACGCGGGACGTGGCGCGGCAGCAGAACGCAGCGTTATTGGATCTGGCCGCCTTGTTCGCCGGACCGGAGTGCGATGGTTACTTCGCGCCCGATGGCATTCACTTCGACCTCTACCCGAAGGAAGAAGCGCTCCATCAAACGGTGCCGACCTCATGGCAGCCGGGACTCAACCGCGTGGCGGCGGAACTGCAGCACACCCTGCAACAGGTGGTCTCCGGCGACGAATGGAAAAACAACCTGCGCCGGGACAGCGGCGTCCATTCATCCCCGCGCGGTTGAAAGACAGGTCGCCTCATGAACCGGCGCGCAATTAACAGAAGGACAAATCCGAAGTAAAGCGGAAACACCCTGGTGTTTTTCCCTGAACGCCAAGGTGTTTCCGCCCTACAAAAGGACGGATGTTTATTTACCAAGTCGGTGCCGGCGGCGTATAGGACAACGGCGCTCCGGCAGGATTATGCTCTTCAAAGGACGGACCGCGCCAGGAGATCACAAAGGGACCCACGGAAGGCAGCGAGCCGGTGAAGATCAGTTTGTCCACGCCGGTGTCCACAAAGGAAAAATCACCGCTGCCGGACTCCGACGAGCCGCTGTCCCACGCCATCGTGAAATCCATGTGATACCCATTCACCGTGCCGATGAGTTGGCCATTGCCTGCAGGCGGAAGCAGCAAGGCCCCCGTGACGTTTCCGTTGGTCTGGGCAAGATTACCAGCGGCGGTGGCCCCATTCAACGGGTTTTCCCAGAAGCCCGTTACATTCAAATTCGTCGCCGGCGAACCACCGCCGCCATCGCCGCTGCCGCCACCGCAACCCGCCATGCCAAAACCAACCAGCGCCGCCAGCATGCCCAACAACACCGCCGCTTGTAATTTCCTCATCGCTCTTTCTTTCTTTTTCTGGTCACCGCGGGACCATCCCACGGTGCACGGCGCGTGATATTAACGTTATAATTATGCTCGTCAACGAAATTATCGCGTAATTATTAAACCCAAGAACTCGACTGCATGGGCAGGCCTTGGCACAGCTATCCGATCCCTGCGCCTCCGCAGCATAAGCATGGTTTCACCGGCTGGACTTGAGGTGTGCTTTTTCAACGGGCTCGGAATAAAGCACCTTATCCAGCAACCCAGCCTGCGCCAGATGCCGATAAAGGCTATCGGCAATGACCTGGTCGCCTTTCGGCGTAAGATGAATGCCGTCGGCATGGAAACATTCGTTGACCACAAAAGCCTTGGGCCGGGCGTCAAATTCCTGGGC
>CAIQIC010000101.1 GCA_903871765.1 uncultured Lentisphaerota bacterium | reverse complement strand
CGCTCGCCAGAGTGCGATATGGTTCCAGCCTCGGAGCGGGCGGACGGAATTTCCCGGGGTGGAAACAGCCACCCGCGCCGGGCACGGTACACCGCCATGGAGCAGTTGCACATTCCCGGTTGGACGGGCATGCTGGAAATCCTCTTTCTGGCCGTCGCGATCTATTACATCATCCTGTTTTTCCGCGGCACCCGCGGCGCGCAGATGCTGCTGGGTTTTGTGGTGTTGATGACCTTGCTGCTGCTGCTGACCCACTTTTCGCACCTGGACGTGCTGAGCTGGATCCTGAGCCGGTTTTCCGTGTATCTGGCGGTGGCCTTCGTCGTCATCTTCCAGCCGGAAATCCGCCGCGCGCTGGCGGAACTGGGCCGGCAGCATGTGTTCGCCCCGACGGTCCAGTCCCGGACGCTCGTGGATCATATCGTGCAGGCGGTGCTGCTGCTGGCGGACCGCAAGATCGGCGCCCTGCTGGCCATCGAGCGGGAGATCGGCACGCGCCCCATCCAGGAGACCGGTACGGCCATTGACGGCCTGCTGACGCCGGAATTGCTGACCAGCATTTTTTATCCGCACAACCCGTTGCACGACGGCGGCGTGGTGATCTGCCAGGACCGGATCAAAGCGGCCGGCTGCCTGTTCCCCCTGTCGCAGCGGGAGGAACTCAGCAAGGAACTGGGCACGCGGCATCGCGCCGCCCTCGGCATGACGGAAGAGACGGACGCCATCGTGGTGGTGGTTTCGGAGGAAACGGGCGCGATCTCCGTGGCCTTCAAGGGCCGCCTGAGCCGCGGACTGGACGAGGAGCGGCTGCGGCGCATGCTGTCCGCCATTCTGCTCCGGCCGCCACGGGCGCGCGACCGCTGGCGCCAGGCCAGGGAACAGATCGATCTCTCGCCCGCCGGCCTGGCCAAGACCGATGAGCAGCAGACGCAGGAGTTTGAGGACTATGCTTGAATTGTACCGACGGCTGGCGCGCGTCGCGGCCAACAACCGCGGGATCAAACTGGCCTCGCTGCTGGCCGCCCTGATTATCTGGTACGCCATCCGCGCAACGATCAGCCATGAATTGTTGGTGCAGGAGATACCCGTGGTGATCCAAGTGGACAACGGCTGGGCGGTCATGGATCAAAAAGTGCGCACGGTGGACGTCCTCTTCCGGGGCGCGCAGGAGGATATCCGGCGCCTGGACCGCAGCCAGATCCGCCTGGAAGTGGATCTGCGCGGCGGGAAAAAGGAAGGCCTGCAATTGATCCGGCTGGATCCGCGCGGCGTGCAGTCGCCGGGCGGCGCCCGGCCGGTTTTTGTGCAGCCGGCGGAAGGCGCCGTCACGCTTGATCAGGAGAGCGAAAAGCAGGTGCCGGTGAAAGCGGAATTTCAGGGCAGCCTGCTCGAAGACTATGAAGTCAGCCGCTGGGTATGCGACCCCCCCGCGATGCTGCTGCACGGCCCGCGGCGGCGGCTGAACGCCCTGGTCCTGGTGCGAACGTCGCCCATTGACCTCGAAGGCCGGTCGCGTTCGTTCCGCAAAACGCACGTGGAACTGGCGCTGCCGGGCGAGATCCAGCGGGCGCCAGGCGGGGCGAGCAACGTCACCGTATCGGTCACCATCGAGGAGCGCTCGGCGTTTAAAACTTTCCAGGCCATGCCGGTGCAGGGCCTGCTGGCGTCGGGCTGCCGCGCGCCGCTGATCATCACCCCGGCCCATGTCAACCTGACCCTGCGGGGCCGCGCCGAATTATTGAATAGTCTGAACCGCGATATGTTGCGCGTGTATGTGGACTGCGCCGAGCTGGCGGCCGGCACGGAAACCAATCTGCCCGTGCGCGTCTTTACCCCGTCCGGGATCGAAGTCACCGCCATTGAGCCGGCCAGCCTCCGGGTCAGCCTGGGCGGCGGACGGAATTCCGGTTCTTGAATCGGCCGGCCGGACCGATTACCATGGCCACGTGAGCAACGACACCATGCCGCAACGCCTGGCGCTAAGCGCGTGCGTTCTGGTCCTGGCGCTGGTGTTCCGCGGCCGGGCGGAGGACCCGGCGGCCGTCGGACCTGCCCGTCCGACGCGTCCGGCAGCCCCGACCAACCTGGCCGCCGGAGTCGCCGCAACCGCTACACCGGCGGCGGAGACTACCAACCAGGTGGAGAAAGCACTGGAGTTGGGCTACCGAGCCCTCCAGACCGGCCAGACCAATGCCGCGATTTCGCTGTTCAAGAAGGTGTTGACCCTGGAAGAGAAAAACAGACGCGCCCGCTTTGGTCTCGCCACGGTGATGATTCAGACCGAACAGTACAAGGACGCCGTCGCGCTGCTGGAGCCGCTGCTTGTGGAGTTCCCCAAGGATTACTTTTTGAAAAACAATCTGGCTTGGATCCTGGCCACGGCGCGGGATCCCGCCGTGCGCAACGGCCCCCGCGCCGTCCGCCTGGCCCAGGAAGCCCTGCTGTTCGCGCCCAACGACAGCCACGTCTGGAGCACCCTGGCTGAGGCCTACTTCCTCTGCGGCAACTACGACAAGGCCCAGCGCAGCGCCGAACAGGCCCTGCAGCTTAGCCGTGATAGAAATATGGAAGCCCGGTTGATCAAGGACTACCAGCAGCAGGTGGAACGCTGCCGCAAAGCCGCCGAAGCGATGTCCATCCTGGAATGACGGGCGTGGTTCCGCGGACGGATCCCCGATGGAATTCCATCCGTCATGACGTATAGTGTCCCGTGCAGCAAGCGACCGTGCGGCAGGAAAGGCAAGAGTCATGGAAGAAAAAATCAAAAACTTGATCAGTGAAATCCGACCGATGATTCAATCGCATGGCGGCGACGTCGAGTATGTGGCGCTGAGCGCCCAGACCGTGCAACTGCGGCTCAGTGGCGCCTGCGCGCATTGCCCGGGCGCCGTCATGACGCTAAAGCATGGCATCGAGGCACAGCTCCGCGAAGTCATCGATCCCAACCTGACCGTCGAACGGGTGGACTAGAAACCCGCCGCCTGCACCGTCACCGGCCCGAGCAACCCCGCGGGCAGCAGCGGTGAATCCTTGGTGATCGTCTGCACGTTCGTTGCCGTCCGGCGTTGTTCCGGCGGGAGCCGGGCATCTCCGATCAGGCGGTTGGGCCACAGGTTCACCACCTCAATTTCCAACTCGTTGCCGGCCGGCCGCGCCACGCCGGTGATCTCGACCCGGAAGGGTGGCGTCCACAGCGTGCCCAACGCCCGGCCGTTCAAGCGCACGGTCGCCAGGTTGCGCACGTCGCCGAGGTCCAGGCACAGACGGAATGAGGGATCAGAGGTCAGCTTGTCCGCCGAAAGGTCGAACACCTTCCGGTACGTCGCCGTTCCGCTGAAATACTTGAGGCCTTCCTCCGTACGCCGGGTCCAGTCCTCCAACTTCTCGAACAGCACGAGGCCCTGTCCCCGGGCGCCGCCGGCGTCCTTTTCGGCCGGACCGCCCCAGGGGGGCTCGAAGTGCACCGTCCAACTCCCGGCAAGAGTCTCCATCGGCTGCCACTCGGGAAAATTCGGTGTCTCCGCGGGGACCGTGTCCGGAGTCTGGAGGGCGCGCGGCGGGAAGACCACGAAGAAACTGCCCTGCGATGCCCACTGCAGCGGCACGGCTGTCCGGCCGTCTGGCGTCGCGTGGAAATCCGGCAGGCGCCGGATCGTGCCCGTCACCGGATCCCAGAGTTCGGGCGGCCGGCCGCTGACGCGAAAGACAACGGTCGCCTGCTCGCTGCGGTTGTTGCGGTTGGCGATAAAGTAAATCTCGGCCCCGTCCGCGCGGCGATGGATCCAATCCAGACAGGCGTCTGGCCGGCGGTGGTCGAAGTCCACGTCCGGCAGCACGCCGTCCGCCTGCAGCACCGCCCGCGCCGTCGGGCCGCAGATGACACGTCCCCGGCCGACGCGGCGCTGGCCCACGGGCCGTAATGGGTTATCAATCATGTAGGGGCGCAGTCTTGCTGCGCCCGCCTGCGGTGAGCCTGTCGAATCCACGGGCGTCGCTCGTGCTTCGTAGCGAAGGCGGCCTTCGCCGACTTCGCAGAGTCGCACCAGCGACGCCCCTACATTTCGCGGACCATCCGGCCCGCTCGCCAGGGCGCCCGCCGCGCCCCAGAGCTGGTCCGCCAAGTGCTGCACCTCGGCATCGCAGTGCGGGTAATCCTTGAGCCCGGGATCCTTCGCGGGCTTCGGCCCGATCAGGGTCAGGCCGGCCGTCACCAGCGTTTTGAGCTTCCGCAGCACGTCCACGGGCATGTCGCGGCGCTCGGGGAGCACCAGCAGGCGGTAACGCATGCCATCCGGCAGCACCAGGCGCCCTTCTTTCACCGCCAGGCGGGTGAGCAGGACCTCGGTGTTGCAGACATCATAATCGTAGCCGGAGCCCAGCGACGGGTCGCTGTGTTTCGGCGGGACAAAGTTCGGACAGCCGTCGCCGTTGTAGAACAGCACGTCGGCGACGAACAAGCCCTGCTGGAGCATGTGGCTGCAGCGGGCGATGTAATCACTGAAGCCGCGGGCCTGCCGCCACCAGGTGATCTTGCGGTTGAAGTGGGTGCCCGCACAGTATTCCGTGCCCGGCCAGCCATCGCCACGATGCGTGGCGCTGGAAAAAATGAAGAAATGATTGAAGCCTTCACAAAAAGCCCGATCGGCGGTGGGCTTGAGGGACGCCGGCGAATCCGTCCATTGGAGGAACGAAGTGAACGCCTCGGCGGCGGCGATCCGCCGGCCATAGAGATGCGCCGCGGAGGCGGTCTGCTTGCCGTTCTTGTTCTGGTTGGCTTCGAGACCGTGGTCATCCTGCCAGAACTCGCCCATGGGGATGGCGCAACGGCCCAGGTTCTTGAGGCAGTCCAGGGCCATCGTCTTCGGATGGCAGATGCCGCCGGCTTCGCTCTGCTGGACAAGGCCATGCCGCGCGGCCCGTTGGCTGAGCCGCCCATAGTAGTTATCCGCCACGCAATCGCCCACCGTCTTGCGGTAGTCGTACAAAAAACGTTCGGTGATCTCGTCGCTGCCGATCACGAACCCCGCCAGCGCCGGCAGGTAAGGCCGGGGATCGTACCCGCGCAACTTCTGGAATTCGTCCGGGAAACGGGCGGACCAGTTCGGATGGTTGATCTCCCAACTGTCGATTTGCACCGAGCGCAGGACTTTGCCCGCCAGCGGGCCGGCTTCCGCCACCAGCGGCGCGACCGCGTTGGCATACTGGACATCCATGGCCGCGGCATCGAGCGGGTCCGCCTCGAGTCCGCCGCCGGTGGGCGACGACCACGTGGTCATGGCGCCGGTCAGGGTGTAGCCCGTCCGCACCACCATCCACGTGCCCGCCGGCACCGGCCAGTCCAGCACCCCGGCGCGGCTGCACCGGGCGGTGAGCTCGATGATCTCCGCCGGCTGGATGGCCGTCCCCGCCGTTGCCGGGGGCCAGGGTCGGCGGGGCGCTTCATTGATCTCCTGCGTCGCCGCATTGCCCTCGACAGCGTCATCCAGGGTCTTGCAGGCCCAGGGTTTCGACAGGGGGCCGTCCGGTTTGCCCGGCGGCGCGGCGAGACGGAAGGCCTGCACGGCCACGTCGCGATAGTAGCGCGGGTCGGAGGGCGGCTGGGGCAGCAAACTTTTGAAATGTTGCGGGCCGACGAGCACGAGTTGGGAGTACACGTGGCGCTTGCACGCCTGCTCGGGCTTGATCCATGGCCCGCCGGCGTTCCAACCGCTGCAGAGCATGGTGCTGACGCCCAGGCCGAGACGCCCGGCTTCTTTCAGCGTATGCTTGAACAGCTCGCGCCACGCCGGGCTCAGATAAGCTGGGCCCCGGCCTTCCACGCCGGGGCCGCTGAGGCTGTACACCGTCACCCCGCCGAGGCCTTGGGCTTGCAGCGCTTCCAGGTCGGCCGTGATGCTCTCCTTGTCAACCTGGTCGCCGAGCCAGAACCACCAGGTCCACATGCGGGCGGCATCCGGCGGCTTGAGGAACCCTTCCGCCAAAGAATCCGCCCGGGCCGACAGGAGCCCCAACATCAGCCAGAAGACAACCAGCAGCCGGGACGGTTTGCGGCGGATCACAGAACCTCACACTTCCGGCTCGACGGCGGGCGCAGGCGGCGGGGGATAGCGGCCGTTCAGCGCGTTCTGCACGATCTCGCGCGTGTCCTGCGGGAAGTCGGCCTTGAGCATCCAGCGGATGAGGTTCGGCTCGTTCTGCACCGCCTCGCGCAGTTTGCGACCCTGATACTTGCCGAAGTTCAGCGTCACCTCGCCCTGCACCCATTTTAATCGGCCGGTGCGATCCACCCAGCTCGGATCGCGCGGATTGCAGAAGTTGTCCAGGCCGTCCAGGTCGCGCGGCAAATCCGGATACCGGGCCAGTTGTCCCTCCATGACGCGCAGCGTGGCCTCGACGTCGCCGAGCGCACCATGAGCGTCCACGTGCAACTCGCCGCAATAGAACGCCAGGGCGGCGGTCAGATCGCGCGGCACCTTCTTGTGGAACACGCGCTGGGCGTCGAACACGCGCCGGCTCTCCACGTCCAGATTGATCCCGGCGTGGGCAAACTCCTCGGCCAGCAGCGGGATGTCGAATCCGAGCACGTTGTAGCCGGCCAGATCGCAGCCCTTGAGCAGGTCCGCCAGTTCCGCCGCCTTTTGCTTGAACACCGGACAGCCCTTGACATCGGCATCCGTGATGCCGTGGATGGCCGTGGTCTCGGGCGGGATCGGCCGCTCGGGATCGAAGCGGTACTCATGGGTTTCCCGCCGGCCGTCCGGCAGCAGTTTGATGATGGCCAAGTCAATGATCCGATCCGTGCGCCGGTTCATGCCGGTGGACTCGATGTCAAAAACGGCCAGCGGCCGGTCCAATTTCAGTGGCAGCATAATTTCCTTTGCCGCCCCGGCGGCGCCGGCCGCGCAGGGCTGACAGGGCACATCCTGCCGTTATCCGAGCGCGGCAGCAAGCCAAAGACGATCCCAGCGGGGTGTTTTTGCAGAATCATTGCTGGCAGAATTATTGTTACTGGATACCGCCGCCGGTCAACGGCTGCTCACAGCATTTGGCGCTGGTGCCGACGGGATCGCCGGTGACATCCAGCGGCTTCTTGCCGTTGCGCGACCCGCTCACCTCGGTGCCTTGAATGCTGACGGGGCTCCAGTGGAGGAACAGGCCGAACTTCGCCTCGCGTCACCACTGCATGCGGGCGTCGCGCGCGGCGGGCGTCTCCTGGGCATAAGGAGCGGGGCTGGCCGGTTTGTTCGCGGCCAGCACGGGCACGAAGACGAGCAGGGCAAACGCGGCGAGGAGGATTTGACAGGTCAGGCGTTTCATGGTTGGGTTCCTTGTTCGTGGTTTGAATTGCTTTGGGGGTTGGCCTACTTCCGGCCCTTCACCAGTTCCTGCGCGGCGTGCAACATGTCCACCGTCGCGGGCGAAAGCGTCCCTTCCTGATAGATTTCCAGGTTGAAGATCGGAACGCTCCTGTATTCGGAAAATCCTTTGAGCATTCCGGCCAGTTGCTCGGGATTCCAGCGTGGATTGCCGATCGCCGTGTCTTTGCGGTTGTGGACCCAGTCGCCTTCGGTGATGAGACAAGCGCTGGCTTGCAGGCCCTGATGAGTGCCGGATGGGTAGCGTCCATTGCCGCCGCGGACGAGAAGCTCGTTGTATCCGCGGGGATCTTCGAAGCCTTCGCCGGTGAAAAAATCCTGAAACTCGGTGAGTGAATTCAGCACCCACGGGTTGAAGGCCACGAGCCGCTGGGAAAACCCGGCCTTGGCGGCGCGGTCGAGTTTTCCCCATGGAGCACTGCGATAATAGTAGCTCGTGCTGCCATCGTCGAACCACCAGCCGGCGAGTTTGTCTTGGTAACGTTCGCCGGCCTCCGAGATGATGGCCTGCCAATTCCCAAAGCAACGGGAGGTGTCGGTTTCCCAGAAGCCGGAAGCCTTGAGCCATTCGCCGTCGTCGCTGGCGCCGAGGTGGAAGTAGAGCATGAGCTTGATGCCGCGCTTGCCGAGGGCCGCGGCAAGATCGGCGACGAGGTCGCGCTGGCTGGTGCGGCCGGGAAGGATCTTTTCCAACGAGGCCAGCGGCGCGGGAAAGTATTGCATGGCGTGGGAGGTGGTGAGCACGACGAAGCCGGCGCCGGTCTGCCGCACCTGGTCGGCGAAGCCCTCGACGTTGAAATCGGCGACGGCTTGGGCGTAGGGCTTGGGATCGCCCTGGCGCGGCATGGACTGTTGGGTCCAGTGCGTCATCACGCCGTAGCGCGCCTGCTGGAACCAGGTCGTATCGGCCCGCAGAGCGAGCGCCTTTTGATGGAGCGCGTCGCGGACCGCGGGACGAACCAGCTCGACCGCGTGGACCTGGGCGTCGAAACCGGAGGAACCAGCCGCCGGGGCCAGACGCAGGGTGACGGACTATTCGCCGGATGGGAACGAAATCGTGCCGGGCAAGGCGACGCGCTGCCAGTGCCGGGCGTCAGGCGGCAGGGTGCCTGCGAGGGTTTTCCCGGCGGCGGTGACTTCGAGGCGGAACTCCTGGTTGCCGTTGCGGTTCACCAACACCTGAACCGCGTAGCCCGCGGCCTCGCCCGCCGTGACCTTCCATTCCGCCTGTTGGTCGGGGCGCTGCCAGCCTTGAAT
>CAIQIC010000100.1 GCA_903871765.1 uncultured Lentisphaerota bacterium | reverse complement strand
CTGCAGGTCGTCGTCTCCACCTATACCATCGCCCTGCAGGAACAACTGATGGAAAAGGACATCCCGTTCCTGCACCGGCACCTCGGCGTGGAGTTCAAGGCGGTGCTGGTCAAGGGGCGGAGCAATTATCTCTGCCGGCGCCGGCTGGCGCGGGCGTACCAGCTGCGGGGCGAACTGGTCAAGACGGAGGCCGACGTGGAATTGGAACGGTTGCGCGACTGGTCCGGGAAGACCGCCGACGGCAGCCTGCAGAATCTGGAACGGCAGCCGTCGGCCGAGGTCTGGGATCTGGTGTGCGCGGAGCACGGCAACTGCCTGGGCGTCAAATGCGCCTTCCACAAGAACTGTTTTCTCATGCGGGCGCGCAGCGTCATCCGCGAGGCCAACGTCCTGGTGGTCAACCACCACCTGTTCTTCGCGGAGCTGGCGCTGCGTACCCACGGCACGGCCTTTCTGCCCGCCTACCGGCTGGTGGTGTTCGACGAAGCCCACATGCTCGAAAGCGTCGCCTCCGAGCATCTCGGACTGCGGCTGTCGCACTATAGCTTCGAGCATTGGATGCACCGCCTGTACGTGCCGGAGACCAAGAAGGGCCTGCTGGCGGTGCTGAACCAGGGCGCGGCGGCGCATACCCTGCAGCAATTGGAAGAGGCCATCACCCGGTTGTACGCCGACATCCATCACTGGGCGCAATTCTCCCAGGAGACCAGCCAGCGGGTGGTCGCCGCGCCGCTGACCGTGGCGACGGAGGCGCTCGATATCCTGGCCCGCCTGGTCACCCAGTTGGACCATGTCGCCGCCGAATGCAAGAGCGACGATCTCCAGTCCGAGCTGCAATCCCTGAGCCGCCGCGGCGCCGCGATGCGCGACGAGCTCGAAGCCTTCCTGCAACAGGCGCTTCCCGACCAGGTGTACTGGGTCGAGCGCGAGGGCCGCCGGCGGACGCAGACCGTGCTCTATTCCGCGCCAATCGAGGTCGCACCGACGCTGAAGGAGGCGTTGTTCGACGCCCTCGACACCGTGGTGCTGACCAGCGCCACGCTGGCGGTGGGGGACGACCTGGACTACTTCAAACGCCGCGTCGGCGCGGCCGACGCCGAAGGCCTGCACCTGGGCTCGCCGTTCGATTACGCCCGCCAGATGCGAGTGTACCTGCCCCGCAACCTGCCGGACCCCACCGATGCCGAGCAGTTCGCGCCCGCCGCCGCGCGCGCCATCGAGTTCTTTGTCCGCAAAACCGCCGGCCGCGCGTTTGTGCTGTTTACCAGCGCGAGCCTGATGCGCCGGGTGGCGGAACTGGTCGGGCCGGATTTCGCGGCGCAACGATACAGCTTCTTCCTGCAAGGCGCCGGTCTGCCGCGGCACGTCATGCTGGATCGTTTTCGCGCGGAACCCTCGGCGGTGCTGTTCGGGCTGGACAGTTTCTGGATGGGCGTGGACGTGCGCGGCGAGGCGCTGAGCAACGTCATCATCACCCGCCTGCCGTTTGCCGTGCCGGACCAGCCGCTGATCCGGGCGCGCATGGACCGGGTGCGTCAGCAGGGCGGCGATCCGTTTCGCGATTACTCGCTGCCCGAGGCCATCCTGAAATTCCGGCAGGGCGTAGGCCGGCTGATCCGCACCGCGACCGACACCGGCCTGGTGGTCGTGCTCGACACCCGCATTCTGACCAAGTGGTACGGCCGCAAGTTCCTCGCCGCCATCCCCGAATGCCCCGTCGAGGTCGTGGAACTGTAACCGTCCCAAGGCAACATCGGGACGGTTGCTTTTCGGAGGTGAGTTGCAACACCGCCGTGCAGGCTGCGTGTAGACGGAAAGAATCCCCGCATTCAGCGTAAAGAATTTACGTTCAAGCCGTCCGTGAATTCAGGAAGCCTGAGGCGGTCATCAGCGCGGGGCAGGGATGCCCCGCCCACAGGAGCCAGAGCCGTATGTGATTTCAGGCGGCTGGGCGCAAGCGTGCGCGCCGATAGAGGATGGCGGACGGCAGCACCGGGCAGGGCCTCGATCATCGCCGGATCTCTCCGAAGCGTGGTTCCATCCAACGTTCGCCGCGCTCACGCGGACGTAACGGTTACGGTCACTTGGAAGGTTTGCGCCGCGTTCGCGCCATTGGTGCTCGACGCGTTATTGAGCTGGAGCGGCGTGGTGCCGGCCGCGGCGGCCCGGTAGGTGAAAACATAGGTGCCGCCCGCGCCGATCTCGGCGCTGTCCGGGTTGAATTCCACCTGCTGGTATTGCAGCACGGCGGGATTGATGGACACCGTCTGCCAGAAATAGCCGGTGGTCGGGTTGCCCTTGAGGATGACTTCCAGCAACCCATCCTTCGGCAAGGTGATGGTGCGGCCATTGTCCTCCGCGGTCAGGATCACGGTCGAGGAATTGTCGTCACTCGACGAAAGGCAGCCGCTTAAAAAAGGCAGCGTCAATCCCATCAGCAGCACGGCCCACCAGGCGTTTTTCATGCGTCCCATTCCTTTTTCGTCAGTATAGGTGCTGGCCCGCGGTAACACAATATGGAATATCACGGCTGACGCGAATCAGGATATCGGGCAAGGCAGACGCATCTAAACGAATGGATTCTGATCTTCTGTCCCCATCACGCTTCGCGATGGGCATAAACGTGGCGCGGATCGGGTCGGGCGAAGCCCCCGCGCAGGAACGCGTCAGACCGGTTCGGCCGCAAGGCGGCGGGGTCGCCGCTGTATTATGTATACGCGGCGATCCCCGACAACACAGCGGACGGGCCGGTATCACACGTGATCTGCGCGGCCCGATCCGCGCCACCTCTTCTGATTTTTGGATGCGTCCGCCCGGGGATATCGGGCTTGACAGACCCTGCGCGCAGGTATAATCACAGCCCGCTGATGTTCGGCACCGATGCGGATGAAAGCGGCCGTGATTTACAGAGGAGGTCTTGTATGAGCAATCAGCCCGTCGCCACACCGTCGCCCCAGTTGTTCGGACATCCTACGGGTCTGTTCACGCTTTTTTTCGCCGAGATGTGGGAACGCTTCTCGTTCTACGGGATGCGGGCGTTGCTGGTGCTCTATATGATCAAGGGCTTCCTCAGCAAGGATCCTTATTTCTTCGGCGACAACGAGGCCTACACCCTGTATGGCGCCTATACCTCCCTGGTTTACATGGCGCCGTTTTTCGGCGGCATGCTGGCCGACCGGTTGCTGGGCGCCCGGCGCGCGGTGATTCTGGGCGGCACGCTGATGGCGCTGGGGCAGACGCTGCTGATGCTGCCCTCCAGTTTTGCGTTCTTCACGGCCCTGGCCCTGCTGATCTGCGGGAACGGCTTTTTCAAACCCAACATTTCGACCATGGTCGGGTCCCTGTACAAGGGCATCACCAGCAAGCGCGACGGCGGGTTTACGATCTTCTACATGGGCGTCAACCTCGGGGCGGCCATGTCCCCGTTACTGTGCGGTTACATTGGCGAGACGTATGGCTGGCACTACGGGTTCGGCCTGGCCACCATCGGCATGCTGGTCGGCCTGGCGATCTTTGTGGCGCCCACCCGGGTCACGCAGGCGTTGATCATGGTGGGCGCACTGGCCGTCGCGGCGACACTGCTCTGGTGTCATCCGGATAATCCCTTTTCGATCGGCGTGAACGTGTTTGTGGCCGCGGCCATCCTGATCTCGGGCGCGCTCGCGTGGACGGCCTTGGGACGCGGCGGCTTGCCGGCCCACACCGGGGCGGCGCCCGACGAGGAGCGGCTGCGGCGGCGGATCGGCGGCGTGCTCCCGATGCACTGCGCCGTCTACTTCGGCGCGATACTCGCCATCCCGGTGTTTGCCTTGCTCGTGTCCGGCTTTGCCCCGCTCACGGCCAAGCACCAAGCGGTCGCCATCATTCCGGATGCCGTCATTCAGCATATGCAGGTAGGCGGCGGAGCCGTGATGGCCGTGCTCGCCGTGGCACTCAAGGAAGCCAGCCGGCCCGCCGGCCTGGTGCTGATGCTCTCCGGGCTGATCGCGCTGGTTTACCTGGGTATCGAGACCGTCCGCCTGGACCGGATCCCGCGGCAGCGCATGTACGTGGTCCTGATTCTCACCTTCTTCTCGATGCTGTTCTGGTCGTTCTTCGAGCAGGCGGGCAGTTCCCTGAACAACTTCACGGACCGCAACGTGGACCGGGTGTTCGAGGCGCGACACATCGCGGCCGGCGAGGTGGGCCAGACGATCCCTCTGCAACCCACGCAGGAACAGGTCGGTTACCATAACGGCAGTCAGCTTTTCACGATTGACGTGCTGGACAAGCTGCGCGATCAGCACAAGCAACAGCCGGACTTCGAGATCGACTGGACGGTGGCGCAGGATAACGTGGGCATGGGTGTGGCCAAGCGCCTCCAGGAAATTCCAGCCAGCACGTTTCAGTCGGTCAACCCGATCTGCATCCTGGCCTTGGGCCTGGTGTTCACCGCGCTGTGGTCCTTTCTGGCCCAGCGCGGCTGGGAGCCGAGTACGACGGTCAAGTTCGCGATCGGGTTGCTGCAATTGGGCCTGGGGTTTGGCGTCTTCTGGTACGGGGCGCAGCACCACGACGCGCGCGGCATGGTCGGGCTGAGCTGGCTGTTCCTGGGCT
>CAIQIC010000099.1 GCA_903871765.1 uncultured Lentisphaerota bacterium | reverse complement strand
CTGGCTGGACCAAGTACAACAAAACCTGTCTCTACGACATGTACGATGTTACGGAATCCCTGCGGCCGGGCAACAACGCCCTGGGGCTGTTCCTGGGGAACGGCATGTATAACGTCATAGGCGGGCGTTATGCTAAGTTCACCGGTTCCTTCGGCCCGCAGAAAGCCATTGCGCAAATGCGTCTGGAGTTTGAGGACGGCACCAGCGAGACGTTGTTGACCGATGAGCAGTGGAGAGTCCACTCCGGTCCGGTCACGTTCACCTGCGTGTACGGCGGCGAAGATTATGACGCGAGACTGTGCCAGGCCGGATGGGATCAGCCGGGATTCTCCGACGCCAAGTGGGAGCTGGCGGTGGCAACGCAAGGGCCGGGCGGGGCATTGAAAGGGCTATCCTGCGCCGCGCCGCCGGTCCGCTGTTTCGACACGTTCAAGCCGGTCAAGACCACGGTCATCAGGCCGGGCGTCACGGTATACGATCTTGGCCAGAACGCGGCGCAAATGCCGCGAATCGTTGTCAGCGGTCCACGGGGAGCAGCAGTCAAGCTGTCGCCCGCTGAGATTGCTGGACAAGACAACTCGATCAATCAGGGCAGCATAGGGGGGAACATCTCCTGTTGCTACTGGCTGGACGGCAGCGGACGTGAAACCTGGTCGCCGCGTTTCTTCTACTGCGGCTACCGTTATCTCCAGGTTGAATGTATCGCCGCGACGCAAGGCGGCGCGTTGCCCGTTGTCGAATCAATGGAAAGCCGGGTGGTGCATACCTCATCAACGCCCATCGGAGAGTTTTCTACGTCGAACGAGTTGATTAACCGTATTTATAAAATGATCCGCTGGGCGCAGCGCAGCAACATGGTCAGCGTCATGACCGACTGTCCGCACCGCGAGAAACTCGGCTGGCTGGAGCAGACGCATCTCAACGGCCCGGCACTGCGTTTCAACTATGACTTGAACGCCTTTTTCAACAAGCTCATGAACGACATGGCGGACAGCCAGCTCGCGGACGGCATGGTACCTGACACCGCGCCGGAATATCCGGTCTTCGGCGGCGGCTTCCGCGACTCGCCGGAATGGGGCAGCGCCTTTCCGCAGGTGGCTTGGCATCAGTATCAGTTCGCCGGTGATATCGAGTTGCTCCGCCGCTACTACGACGGCATGGCACGCTATGTGGCGTATCTGGAAAGCAAGGCCGGCGGCGGTCATATTCTCTCAGACGGTCTGGGCGATTGGCGTCAGCTCGAAAGCACACCCAATGCCGTGTCGGCCACGGCGATATTCTTCGACGACGCCCGGATCCTCGCCAAAATGGCCGAATTGTTGGGCAAGACGGCAGATGCCGCCCGTTACGGCAAACTCGCCGCGGAGATCCGCGACGCGTTCAACAAGCAATTCTTCAATGCCGCCGCCAAGCAATACGCCACCGGCACCCAGACGGCCAACGCCATCCCGCTGGATATGGGCATGGTGCCGGAAGAAAACCGGGCGGAGGTGTTAGGGAGTCTCGTCAAGCGCCTGCAGGCCGACGGCCTCAAGGCGGGGGAGATCGGGTTCCCGTATCTGCTCCGTGCCCTGGCCAAGGGCGGACGCTCCGATGTGATCTTCGCGATGATCAACCAGACGGACAAACCAGGGTACG
>CAIQIC010000098.1 GCA_903871765.1 uncultured Lentisphaerota bacterium | reverse complement strand
ATACATGTCGGCGGTATCCAGAAAGTCGATGCCGAGGTCCAGCGCGCGGTGCAGGGTGGCGATGGATTCGGCGTCATCGCGTCCACTGTAGAACTCGGACATACCCATGCAGCCCAACCCAAGGGCTGAAACTTTCAAGCCCGTTCTACCCAATGATCGCTGTTGCATGATGGGTGCCCTCCATGGTCGCATGGCGCGCAAACTGCCATAAAAAGGCAGCGGGCACAAACGAAAAAGGGGCTGTCGCACCATTGGATTGGCAGGGAAACGATGTTGAGTTTGCGACGCGTCGGACGTAGTATCCCGGTCGGAGGCTGACCACATGAAGATCGAACTCGAAAGGGAAGACGATGGCCGCTGGATCGCCGAGGTGGCGGATCTGCCCGGTGTAATGGCCTACGGAACGACCCGGCATGCTGCTGTGGCCAAGGCCGAAGCCCTGGCCCTTCGTATCATCGCGGATCGGCTTGACCACGGAGAAGCGATTCCAGAACTCGATGAACTGTTTGCGGTTCCCGCATGAGTCAATGGCCCTCCAGCAAAGCACGTGTGGTCCTGCGCGCGCTGCTGAACACCGGCTGGATCGTCAAACGCCACTCCGGGACTTCGCACCGCATCCTCGCCAAGTCGGGCTGGCCGGATTTCGTCTTTGCCTTTCATGAAGGAGATGAGATCGGTCCGAAAATGCTTGCGCGTATCGCGCGACGAACCGGGCTCACACCCGACGATCTATAGAGACAGCCAACTACGCCTGGGAGCGTGACCCGCTGCGCGGCTCGCTGCCGGTCAAGGCGGGCGTTGGTCCTAAACAAGGAACCTGTCCCGACTTTTTGCATGAACCCGAAGGCGCTGCCGATCTACGAAATCGAGTCCGCGCTGATCGCGCAGTTGCGCGTCCAGCCCCGCGCCATCGTCACCGCGCCGACCGGCTCGGGCAAGTCCACGCAGGTGCCGCAGATGCTGCTCGACCGCGGATTGCTCGGCGCGGGGCGCGTCGTCATCCTCCAGCCGCGCCGCATCGCCGCGCGCCTGCTGGCGGCGCGCGTCGCCCACGAGCGCGGCGGGCCGCTGGGTGGCGAGGTCGGCTACCAGGTCCGCTTCGAGGACGTGGCCGGCGCCGCCACGCGCATCAAATTCGTCACCGAGGGCATCCTGCTCCGCCAGATGCTGTCCAACCCGACGCTCGCCGGCGTCAGCGCGGTGCTCTTCGACGAATTCCACGAGCGGCACCTCTACGGCGACATCACGCTGGCCCGCGCGTTGCAGTTGCAGCGCGCCGCGCGGCCGGACCTGCTCATCCTCGTGATGAGCGCGACGCTCGACGTCGCCGCGCTGGAGCGCTATCTCGCGCCCTGCGCGCTGCTGGCGGCGACCGGCCGCATGTTTCCGGTCCAGGTGGAGTACCTCGACGAACCCGTGGACTTCGAGCACGAGCCGGCCTGGGACGTGGCCGCGCGCGAGTGGGAGCGCGCCGTGCGCGCCGGCGCGGAAGGCGACGCGCTCGTCTTCATGCCCGGCGCCTACGAAATCGCCCGCACCGTCCAGACGCTGCAGGCCGCGCCGCTGGCGCGCGGCTGCGTGATCCTCCCGCTGCACGGCGAGCTGCCGCCCGCGGAGCAGGACGCCGCCGTGGCGGACTATGACCGGCGCAAGGTGATCGTGGCGACGAACGTCGCGGAGACGTCGCTGACCATCCCCGGCGTGCGCCTCGTGATTGATTCCGGGCTGGCGCGCATCCCGCGCTTCGATCCGCACCGCGGCATCAATACGCTGCTGATCGAGAAGATCAGCCGCGCCTCGTCCGACCAGCGCGCCGGCCGCGCGGGCCGCACCGCGCCCGGCCGCTGCCTCCGCCTCTGGACCGCGCGCGAGCACCAGCAGCGCCCGCCGCAGGAGTTGCCGGAAATCCGCCGGCTCGACCTCGCCGAGGTCATCCTGACCCTCAAGGCCGCCGGCATCACCGACATCGCCGGTTTCCCCTGGTTGGAAAATCCCGACCCCAAGAGCGTCCAGCGCGCGGAAACACTGCTGCGCGACCTCGGCGCGCTGGACGAGCACACCGGCGCGATCACCGCCACGGGCCGGCGCATGCTGTCATTCCCGGTGCATCCGCGCTACGCCCGCATGCTGCTTGCCGCGCAGAAATATGGCTGCGTCCGCGCCGCCTGCCTCGCCGCCGCGCTGACGCAGGGCCGCGGCCTGCTGGTCCGCCACGCCGGACGGGACGCGCAAGGCGACCGCGAAGACTTCCTCGGCGAGGAAACCACCTCCGACTTCTTCATCCTCATGCGCGCCTGGAACTACGCCGACCGCAACGACTACAGCCTGGACAAGTGCCGGCGGCTGGGCATCCACGCGCAGGCCGCGCGCCAGGTCCGCCCGCTGTTCGACTTCTTCCAGCGCATCGCCCGCGAGCAGGGTCTGGCGCTGGAGGAGCGCGCCGCGCCCGACGAGGCGCTGCGCCGCTGCCTGCTCGTCGGCTTCTGCGACCAGCTCGCGGTGCGGCTCGACGGCGGCACGCTGCGCTGCCAACTGGTCCACGGCCGCCGCGGCCAGCTCGCCCGCGAAAGCGTCGTCCGCAACAGCCCGCTGGTTGTCGCCGCCGAGGTGCACGAGATCGAGGGCCGCGGCGGCGAGCTGAACGTCCTGCTGAGCACCGTCACCGCCGTCGAGGAAGACTGGCTGCGCGAACTCTTCCCGGAGGATTTTCAGGAGCGCGCCGTCGCGGTTTACGACCGCGAGGACCAACGCGTCGTCGCGGAGAAACAGCGGCTCTTCCGCGACCTGCCGCTGGCGGTCACGCGCGGTGGCCAGCCCGAGGCCGCCGCCGCGGCGGCGCTGCTGGCCGGGGAAGTCCTCGCCGGCCGGCTCAAGCTCGAGCACTGGGACGACGCCGTCGAGCAATGGATCCTGCGCGTCAACTTCCTCGTCACGTTCCGCCCCGACCTCGCGCTGCCGGAGATCGGCGACGCCGACCGCCGCACGCTGGTCGAGCACATCTGCCTGGGCGCTTTCTCGCAGAAGGACCTGCGCGCCCAGCCGGTCGCCCCCGCCGTCAAGTCGTGGCTCACCCCCGCGCAGCAGGCGCTGGTGGAGAAACTCGCGCCCGACCGCCTCGTGCTGCCGACCGGCCACCGCGCCCGCGTGACCTACAGCCTCGACGGCCCGCCGACGCTGGCCGCGAAGATCCAGGACCTCTACGACGTCAAAGGCGCGCTGACCGTCGCCGGCGGCCGCGTGCCGCTCGTGCTCCAGATCCTCGCGCCGAACTCCCGGCCGGTGCAGGTGACGCAGGATCTGCCCGGCTTCTGGCGCGACCATTACCCGCGCGTGAAGCAGGAACTGCAGCGGAAATATCCGAAGCACACATGGCGCTAGCCCTCCTCGCCATCGGTATCGGGATCGCAATCGGTATCGCCGGGGGCGAGCCGAGACGGAACTTTCCAAGCGGTGAAATCGGTGTAAGCTGAGGCCGCATGTCCTCGGCGTTGCTGTTTCTCTTCTGGAGCGCGTTCGTCATCGGGCTGTCCGGCGCGATGGCCCCGGGGCCGGTGCTGACCGCGACGATCAGCGAGGT
>CAIQIC010000097.1 GCA_903871765.1 uncultured Lentisphaerota bacterium | reverse complement strand
CCAGGTCCTCGATCGCCCGCGCGGCGGCGACGGCGTTCACCGCCGTCAGTTGCCGGAGCACCTCCGCCGCCGGCGGCGCCTCGGCGGCGCGCACCCAGCCGCACGCCAGGATGCCCAGGCCCAAGCAAGACCACCGCCGCTGTTGTCTCATTTTCGTATTCCCCATGTGGCGCGTATAACGGTTGACCGGCCGGAATAGTGTAAGCCTGTTGGCAGCGGCAATGTGGAATTGAAGGGGCCCTGTGCACATGTTAAGGTTGCATAACACTGCAGGCTAACCAGGATGTCCATCGCCCCCATAATGAATGCGGGATAAAATCTGTTGGGCAAGTTCGTCGCCAGCCGGGCGCCTGGAGCGGTGCTGCTGATCCGCCTGATGGTGGGAACCGTGTTTCTCGAGGAAAGGAGCCTTCGATGAGCGTCGGTTGGTTTTCACGCGGAGATATTGACGGGTTCTTCGGGCTGTTTGTCGACAACCTGCTGCAGTTGATGTTGATCACCGTGCTCTGCGGGTCCGTGTGCGGCATGCCGCCGGAGCTGGTGTACGGCCGGATCCTGCCCGGCGCCGCGATTTCGATCCTGTTCGGCAACCTGTATTACGCGTGGCAGGCGCGCCGGCTGGCCATCCGGACCGGCCGGAGGGACGTCACCGCCCTGCCGTACGGCATCAACACCGTCAGCCTGATTGCCTACATTTTCCTGATCATGGCCCCCGTCTATTTCGAGACGAAGAATCCGCGCCTGGCCTGGCAGGCAGGCCTGTTTGCGTGCCTCGCCAGCGCGGTGCTGGAGTGCATCGGCGCATTTGTGGGCGACTGGCTCCGCCGGCACACGCCCCGGGCGGCCCTGCTGTCGGCGCTGGCCGGCATTGCCATCACCTTCATCTCCATGGGCTTCGTGTTCCAGATCTTCGCCCAGCCGGCCATCGCCATCGTGCCGGCCCTGTTCGTCATCATCACCTACGGCGCCCGGATCAAGTTGCCGCTGGGACTGCCGGGCGGGTTCATCGCCGTGGCCATGGGCGTCGCCATCGGTTGGACGCTTCGCTGGCTCGGCTGCCCGTCGTTCCAGCCGCTCCCAGAGCCGTACCGGCTCGCCGTCCACTGGCCCACGACCACGTTCGCCGACATGCTGGCTTTTCTGTCGAACGGGCAGGGCTGGAAATACTTCTCCGTGATCTTTCCCATGGCGCTGTTCAACGTGATCGGCTCGCTTCAGAATTTGGAAAGCGCGGAGGCCGCCGGCGACCGGTACCCGACGCGGTCCTCCCTGCTGGTCAACGGTCTGGGCTCGGTGGTGGCGGCGTGCCTGGGCAACCCGTTCCCGACCACGATTTACATCGGGCATCCGGGTTGGAAGGCCATGGGCGCCCGCTGGGGTTACTCGATCATGAACGGCGCGGTGATCACGATCCTCTGCCTGATCGGGGGCGTCACGCTGGTGCTCAAGGTGGTGCCGATCGAAGCCATGATCGGCATCCTGCTGTGGATCGGGATCATCATCACGGCCCAGGCGTTCCAGGAGGTGCCCAAGCACCACAGCGCAGCCGTGGCGCTCGGGCTGATCCCGGCGCTCGCAGCGTGGGCGTTGCTGCTCATCGAGACGGCCTTGCGCAAGGCCGGCACCAGCCTGTTCGAAGTGGCGCCGAAATTCGGCGGCGATCTGTACATCCATGGCGTCATCGCCTTGAGCCAGGGCTTCATGCTCACGTGCATGATTTTTTCAGCGATAATGGTGTTCGTGACGGAACGGCAGTTCCTGAAGGCGGCGCTGTGGATGGCGACGGGCGCCCTGCTGTCGTACGTCGGCTTGATCCACGCCTACACGCTGACCCCGGCGGGCGTGCAGAACAAGTTCGGTTTCGGCGCCGCCCCGTCGTTTGCCCTGGCCTACCTGCTGACCGCCCTGCTGCTGGTCGCGCTGCATTTCTACCACCGCGGCCGGCCGCCGGAGCAGACGGGCGTCATGGCGTAGTCTTTTGAATCCTCACGCCGCGGCCTTGACCACCTGCGGAACCGCGCGGAGATTGATCAGGTCGGCCAGGATCCGCAGAGTTTCGGCGAGCACCGGATCGTTTTTCTTCTTGTCCTTGCCCTTGTTCGGGCTGCCGCTCAGGCCCTCGTCCTGCTGTTGAAGTTTCTCCAGTTCCCGATCTTCCTTGGCCATGGCCAGCCGTAGTTTGAAGTTCAGGGAGATATCCTGGTTGGTCATGCGGTCCGCCACGCGCCGAAGCACCTGGCGATGCACGGCGAATTGCGGATCCTTGGCCTGCCGCGCCTCCGACCGCTTGCGCAACTCGGGGACCAGCGGCGCCAAGTCCGTCTCCCGCACATAACTGATGGGATCCACGGAGGACCAGGCCAGGGCGTTGGGCAGGAATTCTTCGCCGATCTCGAGCGAATCGAGCGTGGTGGGCACCAGGATGTCCGGGGCGACACCCTTGAGCTGGGTTGAGCCGCCGGCAATCCGGTAGAAACTGGCGGTGGTGACCTTGAGGGCGCCCAGTTTGTCCTCCGGCCGGCCGAGCGGCAGGAGCGATTGCACCGTGCCCTTGCCATGGGTCTTGGTGTCGCCCACGACGATCACCCGGCCATAGTCCTGCAGCGCGGCGGCGAGGATTTCCGAGGCGGAGGCACTGAGGCGGTTCACCAGCAGGACCAGGGGCCCCCCGTAGTCCGTGTCCGGATCCGTATCGGATAGGACCTGCACCTCATCCCGCTGCCGGACCTGGACGACGGGGCCGGAGCCGATGAATTCGCCGGTCAACGTGACGGCCTCTTCGAGCGAGCCGCCGCCGTTGTTGCGCAGGTCGAGCACCACACCCTGCACGCTGCTGCGATTGATCTCCGCCAGGATTTTCCGGACGTCCCGCGCGACGCTGGTCGCGTCGCGCTGGCCCTGCTGCTGGCCTTTCAGATCGGCGTAAAACTCCGGCACCGTGACGATGCCGAGCTTGCAGGTGGCGCCCGGCCCGGCGGCGACTTCGCGAATCTCGCTCTTGGCGCGCTGTTCCTCCAGCTTGATTTCCTCGCGCAGTAGATCAATTTTTCGCGTCTTGGTCTGCGAAACATCGGCGGCGGGGATGACGGTCAGCACCACCCTGGTATCTTTCTGGCCGCGGATGAGCCGGACCGTTTTGTTAAGCGGCCAGTGCAGCACGTCCGTCGGCGCATTCGTGCCCTGGGCCACGGCAATGATCTTGTCCTTGGGTTTGAGACGGCCGTCGCGCTCAGCCGGCCCGCCCGGAACCAGGCGCTCCACCTTGGCCGCGCCATCCTCCGGGCTGAGCACCGCGCCGATCCCGACCAGCGACAGCCGCATGTTGATGTCGAAATCCTCCTCGGTGCTGGGCGAGAAGTACTCCGAATGCGGGTCATAGGCCATGGTGAAGGACACGAGATAACGCTGCAACACCCACTCGGCGTCGCTGTCCTGCAGCGCGGTCTGGAACTGCCGGTAGCGCTTGAGGATGAACTCGCGCGGTGTCAGCTTGGGATCGGCGGCCTCCTCGTCCGCCTCCTGGTCGGGGGCTTTCTTCTTGCCCCAGTTGAACAGACCCCGGCCCGGCTGCCGGGCTTTTTGCTCCTCCGCCAGTTTCAAGGCCACCGTGCGGGCCAGGTAATCGTTCTGGATTTTCTTCCGCCAGAGTTCGTCCCAGGACTTCGCGTCCCCGGCCCAGGGCGCCTCCTTGCGCTTCCAGCGATAGGTGTCCCGGGTGTTCGGGTCAAAACCCCGATCCAGCAACCGCGCCACATAGTCCACGCGATTGGTCACGCGCTGCTGCAGCCGGTTGAATACGTCGAAAGCAAAGCGGACGTCGCCCACGCGCAACTGGTCGGCCAACTGGGGGCCTTGTTGCTGGAATTCGACGATGTCGGAAGCCAGAAAATACGAGTGGTCGAAATCGAGCGTGTTGAGAAACAGCGTCAGCGCGTTGGTGGCGATGCGCGTATTGAAGGCCTGGTGGTTGAAGTGCAATTGCGGCAGGGCGGAGGCCACGATCATCGCCGGCTTGCAGGGCTCGGTCGGCGGCGCCAGCATCCCGAAGGCCGAAAGGCCCGGCCAGACCGCCAGGCACAGCATCCCCACCACCCATTGTCGGCCGTTGCTGGTTAACTTCATCGCGTCATTCCTTCCGCATCAGACCGTCGCCGCGGCATTTTGTTCACGCGCCACCCTGCGGCGCCGTGCGTGAACGGCCATGAAAAAGTTAATTATACCGCAAGTCGAGCTCATTACCAGCGGAGATTCCCAGGCCGAACAGCGCGCGGAGGATTTCGCCCGCGGATCCAGGTCAGGGTTGATCGGGCAGCAGGGCCTGCAGCCGTTCCAGGATGTCGAAGGCCTGCAACGCCGCAACCACGTCGTCGAGTTCGCCTTCCATGACGCGGTCGAGTTGGTACAGCGTCAGGTCGATGCGGTGATCGGTGAGCCGGTTTTGGGGGAAATTGTAGGTGCGGATGCGCTCGCTGCGGTCGCCGGAACCGATTTGCAGCTTGCGCGCGCTGGCATACTTGGCCTGCTCCGCGCTGCGCAGTTGGGCCAGCAGCCGCGCCTTGAGCACCCGCAGCGCCTTCTCGCGGTTGCGCTGCTGCGAGCGTTCATCCTGGCAGGCGACCACCAGCCCCGACGGCAGGTGCGTCAGGCGCACGGCGGATTCGGTCTTGTTGACCTTCTGCCCGCCCGGCCCCGAGGCGCGGTACAGGTCAATGCGCAGATCCTCCGGCTTGATCGCGATGTCGTCAATTTCCTCGGCTTCCGGCAGCACGGCGACCGTGGCGGCGGAAGTGTGGATGCGGCCGGCTGCCTCGGTTTCCGGAATGCGTTGCACGCGATGGCCGCCGCTCTCGTACTTCAGCATGCGGTACACACCCTGGCCTTCCACGGAGAACACCACTTCCTTGAAGCCACCCTTCTCCGACGGGCTGGCGGCCAGCAGGCCGGTGGTCCAGCCGCGGCGCTCGGCGTAGCGCGCATACATCCGGTACAGGTCGCCGGCGAACAGCGCCGCCTCCTCGCCGCCGGTGCCGGCGCGGATTTCCACAATGGTGCTGCGGCTGTCGTCCGGACTCGGCGGCAGCAGGACCGTCAACAGCGCCCGTTCGGCGCCCGCCAGGGCGGGCTCGAGCTGCGCCAGTTCGGCCCGCGCCAGTTCGCGCAACTCCGGCTCCGACGCCGGCGCCGCCGTCAGGGCGCGGTTGTCCGCGCAGTCCTGAAGCAGTTTGAAATAGACGGCGGCCCGGCGCTCCAGTTCCTTGAGACGCGCATGTTCCTGGACCAACGCCTGGTACTGCGCCTGGCGGGCCGCCACCCCCGGCGTGGACAACTCGGCCTCGACTTCGCCAAGGCGCGCCAGGATGCGCTCGATCTGGGATTTGTCCAACTTCATAGACGCTGAGGTGGCCACCCACACGGCACGCGCGGTCCCGCTGAAAACACCACGGGCCGGACCCGCCGTGAGCGGAACATCCGGCCCGTTCTCACCGCTACGGCTTGGCGGCGCGCGCGTACCGCTTCTGGAAGCGCTGCACGCGGCCCTCGGTGTCCAGCAACTTGCTCTGCCCGGTGAAATAGGGATGACAGCGGGAACACGTATTGACGTGCATTTCCTTGACCGTCGAACGGACGTGAATCACATTGCCGCAGGCGCAGGTAATCGTCGCCGTCTCGTACTTCGGATGAATTTCGCTCTTCATGACCGCACAACCTTTCCTGGATCTTGACGGACCGCCCCGCAGCCCGTAAAAACCGGGGCACGCTACCGGTTACCCTGCCGCGAAGCAAGCGAAATCCCCGGCGCCACGGAAAAATTTCTTGTGGTGTTGCCTTAAGAAACCAACCGGCCACAGGTCCTTGCATAATAAACAACTCGGTGGCGACTTCCTCACAAAACCGGGCAGACGCCGTTTTTTGTAACCGCCAGCATGTTTGACGCGACTAAATCTTGGTTTTAAGGCTTGATTGTGCTCGCCGACACCCTATCATTCAACCCGTCTTGCGATCATGAGGAAGACATGAAAAGATTCAGCCCGGTTCTGCCCGTCATCGCCCTGTTGTTGACGCTGGGGTGCGCCGTCGGGCGGGCCGCCGGCGCCCCGACGAACAGCCCGGCGGGCTTGGACGAGCTGCGGAAACAATTTGAGTCCACCATCCGCGATGTGCAGCGGCAGGCGCGGGAGTCCGCTAAAGTGCTCCAGCAACGCTACCAGGCCAGCCTGACAGCCCTGGAAGAAGCGCTGCAGTCCGCTGGCAGCCAGTTGCCGGCCATGCTTGCCGTCCGAGCGGAAAAAGCGCGGTTCGAGCAATCCGGCGATATCCCCCCCGGCGCCCTGTCCACCGACCTGCCCGCGCTGCGCAAGCTGCAGGATGCGTGGCGCGCGCAGACGGCCGGCGGGCCGCGGGAGCAGGCACAAAAGATCGTCGCGGCCAGCGAACGCTACCTCCAGAATCTTGGGTTGCTGCAGAAGGAACTGGCGGCCCGGAACGACACCCGCGGCGTGGACGAGGTGAAGGCGGAAAAGGACCGCCTGCTGGGCAACAACCGGGTGCGCGAAGCCTTGGCATTGCTCCAGTCGTCAACCCCTGCCCCCACCCCCGCCAACGCCGGAGGCTCGCGCGAGCCGGTCAAACCACCGGAGCCCGCCCCCGTCGTACCGGTGGCCACCGTGGTGGAACTGGGCGGCTACAAGTTCTATCCCCCGGGGAAGGAGCCGCCACGGAAGGACCTGCGCCCCCTGCGCCTGGAATTCCCGACGGCCGATCAGCGGACGGCCCAGTTTTTCTACGAGCTGCGCGTGACCATCACGTCCGACAAGTCGGATGTAAGCGTCAGCCATTCCTCCTCCTACTATTCGGTCAGCAAGACCAAGTCCGGCAGCATCGTGAACATCCCCCGGATCACGCTGGCCTCCAAGAACCGCGAACTGCCGGATGGGTGCAAAATGGTGCTGGAATACTTCAGCCAGCCGACTTCGCGTGCGAACGATCTGCGCCGGGAGAAAGTCGAGCACATTCCCCTGCCGCCCCTGACCCGCAGCCGGGCTTACACGGTGGATGGCAAGGGCATCACGCTGTACAAATCCGAGTCCACCTCCTCCTATTCCGGCCATTACTCGTCGGGGCGCGAGTTTTATGGCCTGATCATCAGTATCTACGATGCCGAGAACAAACTCCTGTTCCAGCAATGCGCGCCATCCACGGTGACCGCCATGTGCGGCACCAAGCCGCCGGAACCAACCAAGGAACCAAGCAAGTCGTGGTGAGGCGCGTCCGGCGGAGCGCGGACGAAACAACAACTGAACCGGGAGGAAAGCGGATGTCGAAGAGCCTGTGGTGTGTAATGCTGGCCGGACTGCTCGGCGCGGCAGCGGCGGCCAGTTCCGCCGAGCCGCGCAAAGTGACCGGGGTGCTTGCCGCCGTCGGCAAGGACTCGATTACCCTCCAGTGCAGAAGCAACCAGACCGAGACGGTGGCCTTGAATCCAGCCACGGCGATCAAGATCAACGGCGAGGCCGCCACACCCGCCGATCTCAAGGCTGGCATGCGGATCACGGCGCTGGTTCAGGACACCCAGCCGGCCACGGAAATCCGGGCCTTTGTGGCCCCGCCGATTTCAAACTTTTCCGTGAAGGGTAAAATCATCGGCCTGAATCCCGGCTCGTTCACGGTGCTGGCCGGCGACGGCACAACCAACACCGTGGCCTACAATGATCGCACCATCGTGTGGCTGAAAGAACGGATGGGCAAGGCGTCCGATCTGCGCGTCGGCCTGGCGATCGTGGCCCTCGCGCCGAACAGCCAGCCCGCCGTGGAGATCAGAGTCCTTCAGCCCCAACCCAAGCAGCAGCCCCTGCCGTGAACCTGCCCAGGGCGCTGGCGCAGGCTGGCCGCGGTTGACGCAGCCCAACGACCTGGTCGCCAAGGCCCCGGATCCGTTGCGAATTACCCTTGGCTCCGCGGGCCGGGCCGGCTATGATGCCGCCGCCAACGGGAAGCCACCATGAAAGACGTACCGCAGCAAATTCTGGCAGTGTTTATTGACTTCGAAAATCTCGCCCTGGGTTTCAAGGACCGCAGCGGCCGCTTCGACGCCAACCGCGTGCTCGCCCGCCTGGTCGAGAAGGGCAATATCGTGGTCAAGCGCGCCTATGCGGACTGGAAACGCTTCAGCGACTATACCACCGGCCTGCACGAGGCCGGTATCGAATTGATCGAAATCCCCGCCCGTCGCCTCACCGGCAAGAATTCCGCCGATATGCGCCTCTGCGTGGACGCCATGGACATGAGCTACTCCAAGGCCCACATTGACACCTTTGTCATCGTCTCCGGCGACAGCGACTTCTCCCCGCTCGTCGCCAAGCTCCGCGAGAACAACAAGCAGGTCATCGGCCTCGGCATGAAGGAGTCCACTTCCGCCCTGTTGCGCGACAACTGCGATGAATTCATTTTTTACGAGGACCTGGAAACCGCCTCCGTGGAGGCCCAGGCCGTCCCCGCCGGCAACGCCCAGCAGCGCGAGGCCTACCAGTTGCTGCTGGAATCGCTCGAGGCCCTCCGCCGTGAAAACCGCGACACGCTCTGGTCCAGCCTGATCAAGACCACCATCAAGCGCAAGCGGCCTTCGTTCAACGAAGCCGCCTACGGCTACAAGAGCTTCAGCCGCCTGCTGGAAGACGCCCAGCGCGCCGGCATCGTGGAACTCAGCCGCGATGCGGCCAACCGGACCTATATTGTCACCCAGTTCGGCGCCGAACTCGACAGCGGCCGGTCGGCGGCGCCCGGCGCCGCGCCACGCGGCAACGGACCGCGGCGCAGCCGCTGAGCCGCGGCTGCTGGCAAGCCCCGGGTTATCGCCCCCCTGTGTTTCCTCCCGGAAAGGTCAACCGATGAATCCACGCGGCGCGGTCTTCCCATGAGCAAGGCGCTGCAACGCCGGCACCGGCAGCCCGCGCTGCCCGCGATGGCCCAGGAGGAGGTTGAGCGCCTCCTGCGTTCGCTCCCGGTGGATCTGCGCGCCCGGGCCCAAACCATCCCGGTGACCTTCGCCGCCGCGCCGACCCCGGCCATGCAGGCGGACGGCATCGAGCCGGACACCCTGGGCCTGTTCATCGGCGAGGAATTTCCCGACAGCGCCGGCGGCGGGTCGGACTTGCCGCCGCAAATCCTGCTGTTTCTCGAGAATCTGTGGCACTTCGTGGACGGCGATCCGGCGACGTTCCGCCGCGAGGTGCGCAAAACCGTTTTGCACGAACTGGGCCATTACCTGGGCTTGGGCGAAGACGATTTGGAAGCCCGCCGACTGGACTGAACTTGGTCCGCATGCTACGTTCGGGCACAATAAACCCGCCGCTGATGCGTTTACTTAGGCAAAGGGCGCCAGCGGTCATCAGACCAAACCCATGGGACAGCCCGAAAAGAAGTGGATTGCCGCCTATCGGCGGGGTGATGTGGAGGCCTTGGGTAGTCTGGTGGAACATTATCGCCGTCCGCTCTTTGGGTTCATTCTCAGAATGACGGATTCGGTGGCGGACGCGGAGGACGTTTTTCAGGAGGTCTGGTTCCGAGCCATCCGGCACTTGGACAGCTATCGGGAAAAGAAGTTTCTGAGCTGGCTGTTCCGGATTGCGCGCAACCTGTTGATCGATCGCGCGCGCCGCGCCAAGCTGATAGTCCCCCTGTCGGGCACGGACATGGAGGCGACGCCTTGGGAGGCGCGTCTGGCCTCCCCGGCGCCGGGCCCGGACCGGCTGACCCAGGGACATGATCTGGCGCCACGTATCGAGGCCGCGCTCAAGCGCCTGCCGCGGGAGCAACGCGAGGTGTTTGCGTTGCGGATGGAGGGCGGTTTGCCGTTCAAGGAAATCGCTCGCCTCCAGGAAACCTCGATCAACACCGCGCTGGCCCGGATGCACTATGCGGTGACCAAGCTTCGTCAGGAATTAAAAAAGGATTTTAAAGATTATTCGGGAGCACGTTCATGAAATGCAAGCTGGCCCAATACCAATTGATGCTGGACCAAGCGGGTGAACAGCCGGCCTGGCAACGCCGCCGACTGGAACGGCATCTGTCGCGCTGCGCCGCCTGTTGCGCCTGGAGCGCGGAATGGCAAGCCCTCGCGCTGGCGACGCGCGCCGCCACGCCGCCCTTGACCGCCGCCACCCGGCAACGGATTCTGGACGCGGGCCGGCACGCGCTTGCAGAACAGGGCGTGCCCGTCCAGGCGGAGGGGGCCAACGCCCACCTTTCGCCCAGTTCCGGACGGGCATCGCGTTTCCGGCGTCTGGACCTGCCGGCCTTCACCTACTGGCGCCCGGCGCTGGCTGCGGCGGCTGTTCTACTGCTGCTCGTCGGCGGCTTCCGTCTGAGCACGAGGCCACCGGCAGGCGGCATCGTCAACTGGCTGACCGGCTCCCACCGGAATACCGCCTGGGAGGAGGGTGTGGATCAGCAATTGGAACAGATGGGCGAAACCCTGGCTGGTATCTCCCGCGATATCCTGGTCATCCGCAACGTCACCCCGGACGAGCCGTTACCCGCCTGGAAGGATCAGCCGGAACTGGAGATGGAGGAACAAGTCATATGAGGCAGGCCCGGCGATGCCTGCTGGTGGCCGGCGCGCTCATCGCGTCGGTCGGAGTTTTTGCTGACGGGCCAGGCGGCAGCAAAATAGCTCAGGCCCGCGAACTGTGGATGAAAAGACAGTCGGGGTTCCTGCCGCAGAAAACGGAAATAGTCGAGCTATCCAAAGCCTACGAGGCGGCGAAGTCACCGGAGGAAAAGCAGAAAATCCAGTTCACGATCCGGAAGAAAATAGACGATCTGTACACCCTCAAGGAGCGCAGCCGGCAGGAAACCATCCAGAAGCTCGAAAAGCAGTTGGCCGATTTGAAACAGCAGTTGGCTGACTTGAAGCAGAACGACGAGAAGCGCCGGGCCAACCGCAAAGCCGTCATTGATGGTTGGACCCAGCAGTTGACCGAGGGCGGGCCATAGCCCCGCTGCCCCTACCGCTCACCGGGCGTAAGTTGGTATTGACGCCGGCGCAAATATCCCTAGCATGGCGGCCGGCTTTGGCGGGATAGCTCAGCTGGCAGAGCAGAGGACTCATAAGCCTAAGGTCGGGGGTTCGATTCCCCCTCCCGCCACCATCCTTGCTCTACGGTCGTTTTCAGGGGTAAGATGCCGTTGATGAGCGCGTGCTCCAACGGCGAAGCCCATCGTGTCCTTGAATCGCCGCCCTACTTCCAGTAGCATCCCGCTTATCCTGCCTGCGACGGCCCACGCTTGGGCAGGCTTCGAGCGGCATTATAATGCAGATCGTCGTCAAACTGAAGGATGTGATCATTGATCCGGCCAAGCCGGTGGACCTGACCTCCATGCCGGCGGAGAAGGCCATTGCCCTGCTCCGGAAGGCCTACGGGTTCCTGGCGGCGACCATGACCTTCGAGATTCGGGATGAACTGGTCGTCATCACAGTGGATTACGAACGCCGCCAGGACGAGGCGATTGCCAAGGATTGCTTCAACCGCGGGATGAAACAGGCGCAGTCCGGCTGCTACAACAAGGCCGTGGACCTGTTCACCCGCGTCCTCAAGATCGTCCCGGAGCATACCGAGGCCCGGCGGAACCTGGCGATGGCGCTGAAGAATGCCGAGCGCCTGCCGGAGGCCAAGGACCATCTGGTGGACGTCCTTCGTCTTTCGCCTGACGACTCGTGGGCCTACGTGCTTCTCGGTAACATCTACGCCTGGCACGAAGACGATTTGGACACGGCTGAGCGATTCTACCAAAGGGCACTGGACTTCGCGCCGAAGGATACCTACGCCCTGACCAACTATGCAGCCCTCAAGATCGAGCGCAAGGACTACGAAGGCGCGAGTGCCCTCTTCGAACAGGCGATCGCTCTGGAGCCAAGGCATCCGAATCCCTACTACGGGCTTGCCACGCTG
>CAIQIC010000096.1 GCA_903871765.1 uncultured Lentisphaerota bacterium | reverse complement strand
TGGAGTTCCTTCTTGGACTTTTGAATTCTAAGCTCATCAACTTCTGGTATCGGCTCAACTATCCCAACGTGAATATAAATCCGAATGAACTTCGCAGCGTGCCGCTCCCGGCCGTTAATGCTGCGCAGGTCGGGCAAGTCGTTGAGATTGTTGCTAAGGTTTTGGCTCATAAGAAGCATGACCCAAAAGCCGATACGAAGGAGTTTGAAAGCCAGGTTGATTCTCTTGTATATGAGATTTATAGTATAGACAAGGCTGAGGCCAAACTTGTCGAAGAGGCGATCCCCTGATGCCAAAGTCCAGCCAGCAGGGTAACGCCCTCTAAAGGAGATTGGAAGGTGAATGTGAATTCGGATTCAAGGTGCACAATTTGTGGGCTTGATCCGGTCAACGTGAGTTGGGCCTCGCCTTCGGCTCATATGCATAAAGTTGAATGCGCGCGATGTGGCACATTTCACCGGAGCACGCGTGCTTACGAGCCACCGCCTGAACTACAAGAGAAGCTACATCTGCTTTCAGGCGCGATCCGCTATTATTTTGAACGGTCCATGGCTGCCTTTGTCATTGACGGAGCCCTGTATGCCAGCGGCGATGTCTTCCACGACCGCGTGGAATCCCTGGCGCCGCGCAACGTCGCGGAGAAACTGGTGCGTGTGCTGGATTACCTCAAGTTGAAGACGGGGCATCCGGGGCAGCGCGTTGACATTCATCACGAGATGGATTACCCCATTGCCTTCTGCCAAAACGGCGAGGAATTGCAGTACCTGCTTGATCATCTTCGGGGTATGGAGTTTGTGGGCGGTGAAGCTGGTATCGGTGAAGAATTGGCCGTTCTGACGCCCAAAGGTTGGGCCTATCTTGAGGCACAAGCGGGCGCGAACCGCGATTCAAGGCAGGCGTTTGTGGCGATGTCGTTCAAACCGGAATTCGCGCCCATATTTGCGCAAGGAATCGAACCGGCCGAAAGCGAGACCGGTTTCAAGATGGTACGGGTCGATTCCGAAGAACATAACGAAAAAATTGACGACCGCATCATGGTGTTGATTCGCCGCAGCCGGTTTCTGGTGGCAGATGTCACCGTGCCGTCGCCGGGGGTCTATTTCGAGGCCGGCTACGCCCTGGGCATGCATCTTCCGGTGATCTGGACCTGCCAGGCCGACCAACAGGACGACTGCCATTTCGATACGCGCCAGTTCAATCACATATTCTGGAAAAATACTGACGAGTTGCGGGAGAAGTTGACCCGGCGCATTTTGGTCACCATCGGCAAGGCAAAGCCGGAGGTGGGGGGATGAACGGACGGTTCCTCTATGTCTTTCTGGACGAAGCCGGCAACTTCGACTTCTCCCCTGGCGGGACGAAGTACTTCATCCTGAGCGCCATTTCCAAAGAACGGCCGTTCCGCGCTTATCAGGAAATGACCGAACTGAAGTACAACCTTGTCGAAAGCGGCAAAGATATCGAATACTTCCACGCTTCGGAGGATGCGCAGGCGGTCCGCAACGAGGTGTTCGCCATCATTCAGCGCAATCTCGGCGGCGTTCGTGTTGATTCGCTGGTGGTCGAAAAGCGCAAGGTCGGCCCCGCTATGCGGCCGGAAGAGTATTTCTACCCGCGCATGCTCGGCTATCTGTTGCGGTACGTGCTCAACGGGTATGTGCTTGACCAATACCGCGAAGTGATCGTGTTCACCGATCAGATCCCGGTGAAGAAGAAACGGAGCGCTATCGAGAAGGCGGCCAAGGTGACGCTGGCCGGGATGTTGCCCAAGACGGCCCGTTACCGCGTGCTGCATCACGACTCCAAGTCCAACATGGACCTGCAGATCGTGGACTACTGCAACTGGGCGATCTACCGGAAATGGGATGCGCAGGACGAGCGGTCCTATCAACTGATCCGGCCTGTGATCGTCAGCGAGTTCGATTTCTGCCGGACGGTTACAACCCTATTCTATTGATCAACATGAACTTACAGCAGGAAAATGACCACCCCGGCTACTCTTACGAGAGAGCCCCATGGGCTCTTGTCACCGGGGTGGGACCTTTTTCAAATGTTCGATGCGTGTTGAATATACCGATCGTCGCATTCTGTCAACAACCAAATTTAGCCTCGAAAAAGGGCGGGCCGAATATTCCCATGAATTTGCCAATGGCGGCTGTATGTCCGCGGTCGGTAATTATTGCCGGAGAATGGCTTGCGACAGCCGGCAGGAGCGGATAATATGGCAGGTGCACACCGGAATATACGCCTATTACATCAGTCTCCCATTGCAAACGCTGTCCGTGAACAAAGCGCGGCGTATGCGGCGGCGGTGGCGGAGCAGGAGCACGGGCTCGTCCGGGAACTCTGGGCGGTCCGAGGTCGCTCGGATGCGGATCAGGTTCATCGCATCGCCGAGAGGTCGGGCTTGCCGGTTCGCTGGCTGGCGAAAGCGCCGACCGTCAATGGCGAACGCGGAATGGATAAGCTGCTGGAAGAACGCAATGTCCTGCTCCTGCGGGACCGCCAGAGCCCGTTCATCGAACAGTTCCAGCATCCGCTTGGGCGCTGCGCCAAGTTCTACAAACTGACGGCGTACAACAACTGCAACTACTGGTGCGAGTACTGCTATCTCTACCTTACGTTCCGCAACAGCCCGGTTTCCACGCATTTTGTGAACTACGACCGGATGTTTCGAGAGATCGAAGCGTTCGATGGTGCGAGCATCCCTGAACCCCTGCGCGTGCTGAACCTGGGAGAACTGGGTGATCCGCTGGCAGTGGACGAGATCACGGGATTCGCCGAACAGGTGGTGCCGTTCCTCCCGGCGCATGCGCCCCACACCAAGCTGCTGTTTCTGACCAAGAGCGACGCCGTGAAGATGCTGCTTCCTCTTGAACACGGGGGGCGGACCATCGTTTCTTTCAGCGTCAATACGGACAAGGTCTGGCGCTATCTGGAGCATCGAACCCCTTCGCCCGCTGCGCGTCTGGAGGCGGCCAGAGAGGTCCAGAATGCGGGATACGAAGTGCGCTTGCGCATTGACCCCGTCATTCGGTATTCCACATGGAAGACCGACTACGAGGCGCTGGTGGAAGAGGCCTTCTCGCTGGTGCGTCCTTCCCGCATCACGATCGGGGAATACCGCCCGGCGGAGGGCCTCTCGAACCATATCCGCGCCCGGTTCCCCCAGTCGCCGCTGATCAAGGTCAACGGCTCCCTTGTGGCGGAGGCGGGTAAGCTTCGGTATCCGAGGGCATCCCGCATCGAGATGTTCGCGGCGCTAATCAACGCCATTCGCCGCCATAGCGCGCGAACGGACATAGCCTTGTGCAAGGAAGACAACCAGGTGTGGAAGGCCGTCGGTCTGAATGGGAGCGGTCTATGTTGCAACTGCCTTGGATAAACGCCTTCACCAAAAAGGCCAATCCGGCGGCGGACACGGCGGCGGAGATTGCGATAGTGGACGGAATAATATAATATCAAGTCCTGTTGACGCACTGGAGGTGCAACATGATCAAGATGTTGAACATAGAGCGATTCAAGTCCATCAAAAGCCTGCAGCTCAACTGCCGACGGATCAACCTGTTCATCGGGGAGCCGAATGTCGGCAAATCTAACATCCTGGAGGCGTTGGGGCTGTTAAGTTGGTGCGCTACATCCGGCAAGACGCTGAAAGAGTTTGTGCGATTCCAGTTGACCCAGCAGATATTTTACGATGGCCTTACAGACGATCCCATACGAATCGAGTACCAAGGCGAACCGGCCAGCGCTGTGATGGTCAAGTTTGAGAACGAGCATTTCTTGTTCACATCGAACATGCCGCAGTCGCCGACACTGGCACGGCTTGACTTCAATGGCGGTCAACATACTGCGATGCGTTTGCATGGCGGGGAAGCGTTCCGCTTCTACCGGTTTCGGATGCTGGAGAAGTTCGATTCCGGTGACCCGGGCGCTTTGATTCCTCCGGACGGCCGGAATCTGTTCTCCGTGGTTTACGGGTCCAAGGCCATGCGGGAATGGCTGGTGGAACTCTATCGGCCGTATGGACTG
>CAIQIC010000095.1 GCA_903871765.1 uncultured Lentisphaerota bacterium | reverse complement strand
TCATAATGGCAATCGAGGCCGGCGCGCTGCTCCTCATCCGACGGCACGCCGAAGCCGGCCAAGCAGGAATTGTGGCCGGCAATGCTGGCGAGCAGGCGCGAGTTGCCGAACTGCGCGGCGTTTTTCTTGTCCCGACCCTCCGCCAGGAGGGGTCGGGACCGCCGCCGGGCAACGTGCTGCTCCTGCAGGACAACCGCGCCCTCCACGCCTACGTCACGGCGGCGCCGCCGCCCGCGGCCCCACCGACAGCCGCGCCGTGATCCCGCTTCCGAGGTAGGGCGGTTGCGCCGCGACCGCCGCTCCTCGGCGGCCCTCCTGAACGAAGGGCTTTTCCTTCCAAGGGAAGGACTTTCAGCTTGGCGTCTCCGCGCGAATATTTCTGTTGTTCCCCATGACGAGAATCGCATTTACCATCCAAAATTGGCCATTATGGCTTCGTTTGGAGCGGAACCGGTAACGGTTCCGGGCGCTGCCGGAATGTTTACAAATTCTGCTCAGGTGGAGAAGCCGGAATGTTGACAGATTCCGCTCCGGAAAGAACGGGCCCGAGCTACCCGAAATGCAAATTGCTGACTGGCGGCAGGATTTGATCGAGCGGGGTATAGGGCAGCCCGACCGCGTCGGCGACCGGCTGGCAGGTCACCCGGCCGCTGATCACGTTGACGCCGCGGGCCAGGCCGGGGTCGGCCGCGATCGCGCACGTTGCGCCTTGGTCGGCGAGGGCCGTGATGTAGGGCAGCGTGGCATTGGTCAGCGCCGCGGTCGCGGTGATCGGCACGGCACCCGGCATGTTGGCCACGCAGTAGTGCAGCACACCGTCCACGACGTAAGTCGGCGCGCTGTGGGTTGTCGGCCGCGAGGTCTCGCAGCAGCCGCCCTGGTCAATGGCCACGTCCACGATGACTGCCCCGGGTTGCATGCGGGCGAGCAGCGCGCGGGTGATCAGGCGCGGAGCCCGGGCGCCCGGAATGAGCGCGGCGCCGATAACCAGGTCGGCCTGCGGCAGCGCTTCCGCGATCGTTTCCGGGTTGGACAACGCCAGCCGCACAGCCGGCCCGAACTCGGCCTCCAATTCGTGCAGCCGTGAAGGGCTGCGCTCGAGAATGGTAACGCTGGCCTGCAGCCCCCGGGCGATCAACGCAGCCTGGTAGCCCACGATGCCGCCGCCCAACACCAGCACGTTGGCCGGCCGCGCGCCGGGCACGCCGCCCATCAGACAGCCGCGGCCGCCGCAGGGTTTCATTAGGTAAAAGGCGCCGACCTGAGCCGCCAGCCGTCCCGCCACCGCGCTCATCGGGGCCAACAGCGGCCGATGGTGATCGGGTGTTTCCACCGTCTCGTAGGCGATGCAGGTGGCGCCGCTGGCGACCAGCGCCCGTGTCAGTTCCGGGGCGGCGGCCAGATGCAGGAAGGTGAACAGCACCTGGCCGGGCGAAAGTTTTTCCCACTCCCTGTCCAGCGGCTCCTTGACCTTCAATACCAACTCGGCGTTACCCCAAACCTTGTCGCCGTCCACGACGGCCGCGCCGGCCTGGCGATAGTCGTCGTCAGAGATTGCGCTGCCGACGCCGGCGCCTGTTGCGACGAGCACCTCGTGGCCGCGCGCCACCAGTTCACGGGCTCCCGCCGCCGTCAGCGCGACGCGGTACTCGTCCCTTTTGCTTTCCCTGACCACGCCGATCTTCATGCGCGTTTCCGGCCTCGCAAACCTCAATTCAAGGCGGGATCCTCCGGCGTCTCGGCCAGCAGCACGTTCCGCCAGCCGCCCAGCAGGCGCAGGATCTTCGGCCAGAGCTGCGCGGGCGGAGTGTCGAACACCAGGTCCAGCGACGCGGGGTAGGTCAGCCAGTCCTCGCGCTGGAGTTCGCCTTCGAGCTGGCCGGCCGCCCAGCCGGCGTAGCCGGCGAAGACCTTCACCCGGCGGGTGGACGAGAACGCTGCGCCCAGTGCCACCAGGTCGTCCAGCGCATGGCCCAGGTTCAGGTTGTCCAGCACGTTGGCCTGCGGCAGGTAGGCATCCGAGTGCAGGAAGCTCAACGCCGACGGCTGCACGGGTCCGCCGAGGTAGAGCGGTAAATCCTTCAGCGCGTCGGGCAGGCTGGCCGGCAGGATGGCGCCCACCTTCTGGTCCGTGGCGCGGTTGAGCACCAGCCCGAACGCGCCGTCCGCGTCATGCTGGCAGATCAGGACGACTGTGCGGGCGAAAAACGAGCCCGCCAGTTGCCCGCTGTCGAGCAGAAGGTGGCCCTTCAGGCGTTTCGATTTTCCAGGCATAGTGCTCCGGCGGGCGCGTGACCCCCAGGCGCCGCCGTCTCCGACGATTGATAGCCCGGCGGGCTGGACTGTTCAAGCATGTTCGCGGGGATGGGGCGGCGTCAAAACCAGCCAACCCGCAGGACTGGAGCGCAAGGTTGAAGCAAGCGGCGGCCCTTTGTAAGATGCCGAAAAGACACTGAAGGGGAGCCGCCAAGCCAGGACGAAGCAAAACCCAGCCGCGTATTGACATGGTAGTATCAAAGTAGTACTATGCCTCGGAAAGTCAGGGAGTTGATGCGCGATTTGGAACGCGCCGGGTTCGTGAATCGCGGCGGGAAGGGCAGTCACCGGAATTACCTGCACCCGCGCGGCGTGCGGATCACGATCGGTGGACAGATGGGCGCCGACGCCAAGCGCTACCAGGAACGCGACCTGCAAAAGGCGTTGCAGGCGGCACAGCCATGAAACCGAGCGACCGATATCTGAAGATCGTCGAATGGTCCGACGAGGACCGGTGTTATGTCGGGATCTGTCCCGGCCTGATGCTGGGCGGCATCCATGGCGGCGACGAGGCGCGGGTCTATGCGGATCTATGCCAGGCCGTCGAGGAATGGATCGCCATTCACCAAGCCGCCGGCACGCCGCTTCCGACACCCACCGCCGGCAAGGACTATTCCAGCAAGTTCGTCATACGCGTTGGCAAGGAGCTCCACCAGGAACTCGCCATCCACGCCTTACACGAGGGCGTGAGCCTCAATGCCTACTGCGCCAGGGTGTTGCGCGAGGGGCGCGGGCCGTACGGATCCGGTGCCGCCGAACAAGACCGCGATCGGCGAACCGCCGTCCGCAAGCCGCGCCAGAACGCATGAAATCCGACCGCACCATGAATTGGCCGGAAGAAGAACGTCCGTGCTGGAGTCGGTTGCGTTGTGCAGTCATTGTCCTTGAAAACGGCTCCCTTTGCGGCATAATCGCTTTGCTGTCAGGTGTCCACTCGGGCTGTCGCCGTAGCGCTTGCAGGGGGATCATGCCGACGATGGATTGGATCGGACGAAAAGGAAAACGAGCGTGAGATCGCTGGAACACGGATATCTGTTGGAGCAGTCCATCTCGCAGGACTTGCTGATGGCAGTGCGCACGCTCGGGGAGTACCGGGGACGCCAGGAACTTTTCCGGAAGCAGTCGCCCGAGGTGCTGGAGACCCTGAAACGCGTTGCGATGATCCAGAGCGTGGAATCTTCGAACCGCATCGAAGGCGTCACGGTCGCCGCCGATAGGCTGGAGCCTCTGGTTACGAAGAAGACCATGCCGCGGGATCGCTCGGAAAGCGAGGTCGCGGGATACCGCGATGCGCTCGCAGAAATCCACACGAAGTCGAATCGATTGCGGGTCTCGCCGGCGTTGATCCTCGATGTCCATCGCCGCATGTATGCCCGTACCCAGGAGCCAGGCGGCCAGTGGAAGCAGAAGGATAACGCGATTCTGGAGGTGCGGCCGGATGGCCGCCCGGTGGTGCGTTTTCGTCCGGTGTCGCACGTGGCAGCGCCCGATTTTGTCGAGCAGCTCTGCGAACTGTACCACCGTGCCGTGGATGAGCGGCAGGTTGAGCCGTTGCTCCTCATTCCAGCGTTCGTACTCGATTTCGAATGCATTCATCCGTTCTGGGACGGCAATGGGCGGGTGGGCCGCCTCCTGGCCCTGCTGCTGCTTTACCAGCACGGCTACGAGGTTGGGCGTTACATCAGCCTCGAACGCCTGGTCGAGGAGAGCAAGGAGAGTTACTACGACACGCTGCAGAAGAGTTCTCGCGACTGGCATGAAGCCCGCCACGACCTCCGGCCCTGGTGGGACTACTTCCTGGGCACGCTCATCGCGGCGTACAAGGAGTTCGAGGACCGGGTCGGCATCATTACGTCCGCGCGGGGCGCCAAACGCGAGATGGTCACCAAGGCGGTTGGGCGCCTCTCCGTACGATTCCGAATCCGTGATCTTCAGAGGGTGTGTCCCGGTGTCAGTTACCCCACGCTCCAACGCGCGCTTGCCGACCTCCGACGCGCGGGCAAACTGCGTTGTCTTGGCCGAGGACCTGACGCCGAATGGGAACGAAAGGGCTGATAAGATAATCATATCACGAAACGTTCTTGTGATAAGAATACAAATCTCGGATACGTGGAGCCACTTGCAATGGTCCGGCACCTTGTCCCGCCCGTATCTTTCAAGCGGAGGTGGATCGGCCCACCTGGATTTTACCCGCCGTAGCTCGACCACCTGCCGTGTCTATTACCCTTGTTGCAGGTCAGATTCCGGGGAATGTAGTAGGGGCGGCTCCGGGGCAGGGCCTGCTCCGTTCCGGCTCAGGTGTGCCGACTACGTAAATCTTTTTGACCGTCTTGAGATTCTCCATGCTGTCAACACGGGTAGCAAAGTCGCCGGGCGGGATCTCCGCTGTCATCCGCCTGAGACCCTCCACCTGGTACGCCTCGCTCTCTGTTCGCACCCAGTCGGCGTATTCGTTTCCTGACCCGGTTTCGCCGTGCGCCCGGAGAAAGCATTTGGTGGGACACTTGAGGTAGTTCGCAAAGAGGTCGGCGGTGATATTCATTCGATCAAGGGTAAGCCCATCAGCCGGTCAAGACAATCCAAAGCTGGCTTTCGCGGATTCCGCCTCCAAAGCACGCAATACATCGGCGAAGCCGATTCGCCGCCGGCATGCCGTCCGCGGACCGGAGAACACCTTTCAAGTTTCGGTGGTCAGGGGTTACAGCCCGGGCGCGGTGGACAAAACCGGGAGGCCATTGTCCGGCGCGCGGGCGCGCCGGAGCGGCTGGCGTGGCGGATAGGCCAGGGCGCGGGCGAGCTTGGCGAGGTTCCGCATGCCGCACAGCCGGCCGGCCCAGCAGGTCAGCTTGCCGAACTTGCGGTAGAACAAGTTGAATTCGAGATAGGCCAGGCGTTGGGCGCGCGCCGCCGGCCACCGGCGAAAGATACTGCGCCACGAGTAAAACCGGCTGTAGGCCCAGCGGTACCCGGTTTCCAGTTCGGCGGCGGACATCCCGGCGGGCCGGAAGACGGCGTAGGCGGTGTTGTAGCGCCGCAGGTCGCGCTCGATGATACGGCCTTCCGCCACCAGCCGCTGATGGAGGCGCGTGCCGGGGTAGGGCGTCAGGATGTGCGCCGTCATGGTGGCCACGCGGTTGCGCTCCAGCCAGGCGACCGTATCGGCGAAGACCTCCGGGCCATCGGCGTCGAAGCCGAACACGATGCTGGCGTTGACCATGATGCCGTGCGCATGGATTTCGCGCAACGTGGTGTCGTAGCTGGCCACGCGGTTCTGCGACTTGCGGCAGCCGCGCAGGTTGGCCTGATTCACGGTCTCGAAGCCGATGAACAGGCTCCGGCAGCCGGCGGCGGCCATGTGGTCGAGCAGGTCCAGCCGCTGGCCGATGTCGGCGGAGACCGCCGCGTGCCAGGTCAGGTTGAGGGGCGCGAGCGCCGCCACGAGTTCGCTGGCGCGCGCGGGCGAACCGATGAAATTATCGTCAATGAACATCACGTGGTCGGTGCCCAGCGCGCGGATTTCGGCCAGGACGCCGGCCAGCGGCTTGGTGCGGTGGCCGCGCGGCAGGTTGGGCGAACTGCTGTAGCAGAAGTCGCACTGCCACGGGCAGCCCCGGCTGATGGTCAGCGTGTTGGTGAAGAGATAGGCTCCGGCGCGCAGCAGGTCCCAGCGCGGCTGGGGCACGGTCGCCAGGTCGGCGGGCGCGGCGGCCTGATAGCGCGGTTGCAGGCGGCCCCGGCGCAGGTCGGCCAGCAGCGTGGTCCAGACCGGCTCCGCCTCGCCGATGACCAGGGCGTCGGCCCACGGCGCACAGTCGTCGGGACACGCCGTGGGATGGATGCCGCCCAGGACCACCGGCACGCCGCGCCGGCGCCAGGCGGCGGCCAGCTCGCAGGCGCGCGCGAACGTGTCGGCCTTGACCGAGATGCCGACGAGATCGGGCCGGCCCATCCGCCGCGGGCGCGCGACGTTTTCGTCGTGGAGCGTCACGCGATGCTCCGGCGGCGTCAGCGCCGCCACGGTCAGCAGCGCGAGGGGCGGCGACATGCGGATTTTCCAGTCCGAGTCCATCGGCCGCCGCGACAGGCGCGGCGCGATCAGACGAATGTGCAAAGAGCTTTGCATTTCAAAGTATAGGACCCGTGGGCCGCGAAAACGTTCAATCCGGCGGGCCGGGCCGGGGCGGGTGGCCGGCCGGTCAAGCCCGTTCGCCGGGCAGACACATCATCGAAACGAGCGGGCTGACGCGGGTCCCGGGAGAACGGCGGTAAAACGCTGGATGCCGGACCGCACGCAGGTTATTATTGGTTGCGGGCCGGGGTGCAGGCGGACTTTTCATGAAGCTGGCCAACCGAGGGAGGCTCCTGCTGCTGGCGCTGCTGGCCGTTGGCCCGGCGCCGGCCCAGGCGGCCGCGACCAGGGCCGCGGCCACGAACGCGCCGCTGCCGGAATTGACGCTGGAGGCCGGCGACCGCATCCTGGTGCTCGCGCCGCATCCCGATGACGAGATCCTGGCGTGCGGCGGCGTCATCCAACAGGCCGTCAGCC
>CAIQIC010000094.1 GCA_903871765.1 uncultured Lentisphaerota bacterium | reverse complement strand
TGTTCGGCTTGGGTAGCCCGGCCGGCATCGTCAACGCCTCCACGCACAATGCCGAGTTTCACAATTTCGGCTCGGTCGAGGCGCGCACCGGGTCCTACGGCACGTTCCGGAGCAGCATCGACCTCAACCAGCAGCTCTTCGACAACGTGCTTGCGATCCGCGTGGACGGCATGTCGGACAACCGCAATTACGAGCAGAAGCAGGCCTGGCAAAACGACAAGCGCTTATTCGGCGCGATTCGCTTCGACCCGCAGCTGTTCAATCGCCGCGATTTTCACACCAGCATCAGGGTGAAGTTCGAGAACGGCGACATCAAGGCGGACCGGCCGCGCATCGTCCCGCCGGAGAACAGGATCACACCGTGGTTCAATCCGATTGACACGACCAGCCTGAACGGCGGCATGGGCAAGCTTGCGGTCCCGAATGGCTACATTATCGGCTCAGCCGCCGCGACCTTCAGTCCCTGGCTGGGCGGCTACGCCAACCAGCAGCAACCCGTCTGGTTCATCGACGGCATGAGCAACCAGCTCTACCGGATCTACGGCGGATACGTTAATACGGGTGCGCTCAATGCCGCCGGAGTTCCCCAGGGCGCCGGCGTCAATATGGTCGGTATGAGGTATGCGGACGCCTTCTCTGATCTCACCAACTTACACACGTATGCCAATAACGCGCACCTGCCCAATTACCAATACGGCCAATACCGAGACGCCTCGCTGACCGACCCGTCGGTTTTCGATTTCTATCACAATCTGATCGACGGTCCGACCGCGTCTCAGTTCGAAAGGTGGAATGCCCTCAACATCGACCTCCAGCAGACGTTTTGGGACGATCGACTGGGCGTCCAATTCTCCTACGACCACCAGAAATACAAGCGGGGCGGTCAGAACCTCATCGGCGGCCCAAACAGCAACAACCCGTCTATTAACATCGATCTGCTGCAAAACTTTCAGGACTTCGTTGTCGGACCCAACAACGCCAGCAACAGCAACGTCGCCAATCCCAACTTCGGCCGGCCCTTCGTCGCCGCTGGTCCGGGCGGCGGCACTTCCTATAAAAGTGACCGCAAGTATGTCCGCGGATCGCTCTTCGGCGAGGTTCGGGCCGCGGATTTCTTCGCCCGGGACAGTTTCCTCGCGAAGCTGCTCGGCAGGCACCGTTTCAACGGTGCCTATAGCGACGAGAAATACGGCACCGAAAACCTGAAATGGCAGATGTATGCCAACTCCGAGGCTTACGCCGCCTACAAGCTCCAGGGGAATCCCGACGGCATCACCAATCTCCCGCCGCTGGCGGTCATTTACCTCGGTGGGTCGCTGGCCAACGCGACGTCGGCGGCCAACGCTCATCTTTCCCCCATCGCCTCCAATGTGACACTGCAGGGTGGCAATATCTATCAGTTTGATTCGACCTGGAGGAGTCCGACGGGCGTCAACTTTGCCGACCCGTGGAACGTGCCGACGAATTTGCAGACTATCTTCAATGGCGCCCCGGTGATAAACGCCACAACCGGCCTCCCCTATGCCCAGCTTACGCAGGTTTCGAATCCCGCCAACTATGTCGGCTGGAACAGCAACTTCCAGGATACCCTGCTGCGCTATGATAACGGCGCCGATCAGAGTCTCCTCACGGCGGCCAGCCAGTCCTTGCGCGAGACGAAATCCTATGCCGGTACCTGGCAGGGCTACCTATGGAACGACGCCATCGTGCCCACCCTCGGCTGGCGCTACGACGAGGTCAAAGGCCAGGGCGTGACCGCTCAGACCCTGCTGGGGTCTATCAATCGCGGCGCGTTGAATTTGGCCCCAACCGGCCCCGCCTCCTCCCAGCCTTATGTGCTTCCGGGCGGCACCGGCACGCTCAACGCGAATCAGACCCGCTCGGATTA
>CAIQIC010000093.1 GCA_903871765.1 uncultured Lentisphaerota bacterium | reverse complement strand
TTCTACAAGCACCCGATGGACTGGACGAACCGCATGATCCTGGGCGATTCGCTGGCGGTTATGGCCTCACTCGCCCGGCGTGAGGCGCTGACCGGCAAGGTGCAGATGATCTACATGGACCCGCCCTACGGCATCAAGTACGCCAGTAATTTCCAACCCGAAGTCGGCCGCCGTGACGTAAAGGACAGGGAGGAAGATCTCACGCGCGAGCCAGAAATGGTCAAGGCGTACCGCGACACATGGACCCTCGGCGTCCATTCGTACCTTTCCTATCTCCGCGACCGGCTCTTGCTATGCAAGGAACTCTTGGCGGATTCGGGGAGCGTGTTCGTGCAGATCGGCGTGGAGAACATGCCACGGCTGCGTCTTCTACTTGACGAGGTATTTGGTTCCTTCAATCAGATTGCCGTCATTACGGTCAGGAAGACCGCCACGCCAAGCGCCGGCCTGGATGATGGGGCCTTTTACATTCTCTGGTATGCCAAGTCTGCGGAAGACTTGAAGTACGTCCCGCTTCATCAGCGGAAACTCTGTGATGAATGGGCTCGGGAAACCCCGGGAGGCTCATGGGGTGCGGAGATCGACGGCATACGCCGGTCACTCACGCCGGAGGAGAAGGAGAACACGAACCTTCTACCTGCTGGCGCGAAGGTCTACTGTCTGTCCAAATTGACATCCGCAGGAGCTTCAACAAAACCGGAGCCTTTTCACGCTTTCGGAAAGGACTTTCCGTTGGGTACAAGTGAGCACTGGAAAACGGCCAACACCGGGTTGCAGCGTCTGCTGAAGGCAGACCGCATTGAATCACGTGGAAGAACTTGGTTTGTTAAGTTCTATGATGACGGTCAGTTCATGCGGTTGCACAACGTATGGACCGATACGGCCGGAAAGTCAGGCGAATCCCTCTACGTGGTTCAGACGCAGATTGACGTCATCCAACGCTGCATGCTCATGACCACCGACCCCGGCGACCTCGTACTTGATCCCACGTGCGGTTCCGGGACGACGGCTCATGTGGCCGAGAACTGGGGACGCCGGTGGATTACGATCGACGTCAGCCGGGTGGCTCTGGCGATAGCACGCCAACGTTTGCTGACGGCCAAGTTCGACTACTTCAAACTCCGCCCAACCAGTGCGCAAGATGTCCGGCGGAACCCGAACGGGTCATGGCTCACCGATCCCGCCGGGCAAATTCAAGGATCCTGTACATTCGAGAGCAAGACCGTTCCTCATGTCACGCTCAAAAGCATCGCGCAGAATCCGGCGCTCGACCCGATATTCGAGAAGTGGGAACCGATTCTCGCCGAGAGGTTGGTGGCGCTGAACAAGGCATTGAAGCCGGTCACGAAGGAATTGCGCCAGAAACTCGCCTTGAAAATCGCGGCGAAGCAAAAGAGCGATGGCAAGAAGGCGATTACCGACGCGGACCGTCGCCGGTGGGAATTGCCGGAGAAGGAATGGAAGGAATGGGAAGTCCCCTTCGACACCGATCCCGACTGGCCGAAACCTTTGCAGGAGGCGTTGACCGAGTACCGCAAGACATGGCGGCAGAAGATGGACGAGGTCAACGCCTGCATCGCGGCGCGTGCCGATGAGGAAGAACTTGTTGACCAGCCGATTATCGAGCGGGGCAAGGTGCGCGTTTCCGGTCCATTCACAATGGAGGGCATTATCCCGGCTGAGGAATCCATTGATAACGGGGAAGAGGAAGATGCCTCGCGCAAAGACGCAAAGGCGCAAAGTCCGATAGGGGGAGCGCCGGAGGATTTGGAGACGTTTGGCGTTCAGACCGAGTCGCAGAATGCCGAGGCGTATCTTGACCGGATGATTCGACTCTTGCGCGAGGACGGCGTGAGGTTCCCTGACAACAAGGTGATGAAGTTCTCCGCGCTCGAAACGCTGGCCGACGGCTCCATCCTGCACGCCAAGGGTGTATGGGCCAACGGCGAGAAGAAGGAGCGGCAGGTTGCCGTCATGTTCGGGCCGCAGTACGGCCCGCTCATTGCGCCCATGGTCGAGGACGGCATCCGCATCGCCGCGCGGCGGGGTTTTGACGATCTGGTCTTCGCCGCTTTCAGTTTCGACGGCGCGGCCCAGGCCGCGATTCAGGAGGACCCCGACCCGAAATTGCGGATTCACATGGCGCAGATTCGCCCGGACGTGAACATGGGCGATCTACTCAAGACCACGGTTTCAAGTCAGCTTTTCACCGTGTCCGGTTCACCCAGGACGCGGGTGGAGGCATGCAAGGACGGTCCCCGCTCCGCTCCTGCCGGAGCTACACAGGACAAGCAGTACGTTGTCCACATGGAAGGGGTGGACATCTACGACCCCGTCACCAATACGGTACGTTCAACAGGCGCGGAAAAGGTCGCGGCATGGTTCCTGGATAGCGACTACGACGGGCGCTGTTTCTGTGTGTGCCAGGCGTTTTTTCCGGACAGGAGCGCATGGGACAAACTCGGCAAGGCGCTTGGTGGCGTGGTGGACGAGGACGCCTTTGCCCGGCTTTCCGGCACGGTGTCTCTGCCGTTCCCGGAGGGCGAACATAAGCGAATCGCCATTAAGGTCATTGACCCACGCGGGAATGAGGTTTTGAGGGTGCATAAGATTGGAGACGGATATGAATGATCCGATTTTTCTGAAACGAGTGGTGCTCAACAACTACAAGAGCATCAAGGAATGCTCGGTTAAACTCGGTCCGCTGACTTTTCTCGTTGGGCAGAACGGCGCGGGTAAGAGCAACTTCCTTGACGCACTACGACTTGTAGCCGATTCCCTTATCACATCTCTCGAACACGCGCTGCGGGACCGGGGCGGCATCAATGAGGTGCGCCGTCGCTCTTCAGGACACCCTACGCATTTCGGTGTTCGATTGGATTGGAAGCTTCGGGATGGTACCGAAGGCGTTTATGCTTTCCGCATAGGTGCGCAGAAGAAAGGAGCATTTGATGTTCAACAGGAAGAATGTCGTGTTTTCGCCAACGGCGATGTGGAGGAAATTTCCTACAAAGTCGAGAATGGGAATGTAATCAAAGCCCCTATCGAGGTTGCGCCACCAGCGGCCAGTGACCGCCTATACTTGGTCGCAGCCGCAGGATTGCCGGCATTCAGACCGATCTACGATGCATTGTCACACATGGGGTTCTACAATCTGAATCCCGACGAGATTCGCGACTTCCAACCTCCGGACCCCGGCGAGGTGCTCAAGCGAGACGGAAGCAATTTGGCGAGCGTCCTGGGTGTAATGGAGAAAGAGAGAGGGAGTGTGCATGAGCGCCTGGTACGTTTTCTATCTAAAGTGGTACCCGGCATCCAGGGGATCGATGTCAAGCACGTTGGGAAAAAGGAGACCCTCGAATTTCGTCAGCTTGTCGGAACAAGCAAGGATCCTTGGCGGTTCATGGCCGAAAATATGTCTGATGGCACTCTGCGTGCGCTCGGTGTGCTGACCGCGCTATTCCAGTCTTCGAATGGAGGCGCCAAGAAGGTTCCTTTTGTTGGTATCGAAGAACCTGAGGCTGCGGTACATCCAGGAGCGGCGGGAGTGCTATGTGACGGTCTGCGAGCAGCATCGAAAGCAACTCAAACAGCCGTGACAAGCCACAGTCCCGATCTCTTGGACGACAAAGAGATTGCCGACTCCAGTATTCTCGCTGTTGTGAATCGAAACGGCGAAACCTTGATAGGACCGCTGGACAATGCCGGAAGAACGTCCATACGAGACCGATTGTACACGGCCGGAGAACTCTTGCGCTTGAACCAATTGGAACCGGACGAGGCCGCGCTGGCGAACGTGCCTCCGAATCAACTGGAGCTCTTTTCGGAATACAAAGAATGAACGGTGTTCGAATAGTCGCAATAGTAGAGGGACACGGCGAATGCGAAGCGGTGCCAGAGCTTATCCGTCGTATTGCGCGGGACATTGACCCGGGTTTTGTCCCGTTAGTTTTGCCTCCACTCCGTGTTCCAGCATCTCGACTTCTCAAGGAGGGTGAGATCGAGCGTTCCATCGACTTGGCTGCACGCAAGCTGCAGGGACATGGAGGGATCGTGGTCATTGTGGACTGCGATTGGGATGGTGGCTGTCCGGCCCGCGATGGTCCCGCGCTCCTTGGCCGGGCACGGCGAGCCCGCGCTGACTATCCCATATCAGTTGTCCTCGCTAAGAAGGAGTTCGAGGCGTGGTTCCTCGCGGCAGCTGAGTCGCTCCGAGGCAGACGTGGTTTGTCATTGACACTTGAAAGTCCTCCAGAACCAGAAAACATTCGAGACGCAAAGGGGTGGCTTTCGGATAGGATGCCGCAGGGAGCAAGCTATTCGGCAACCGACGATCAACCGGCGTTGACAGCCGTCTTCGATATGGCGACAGCCCGTAGGGCCGATTCCTTCGACAAGTGCTATCGGGAGCTTTCCGGGATGCTTCGCGCCCTGAAGGAGGCAAACGATGCCTGAACCTGTCCTAATCCAGCCGGTCGAAAAACCGGTGATCTGCAAACCGCACTACGATCCGAGCCGGTACGGACAATGCAGATACTCCAGGAATGATTGGTTCTATCGAGGTGGATGATGACAAGACTTCAACTATTGGAAGTGATTCGTAATGGCGAGAACTCAGGCGTCGAGTTCAAGCGCGACACCATTGAGAACCGCCAACTCGCAAAGGGGCTTGTTTCGTTCGCGAACTTAAACGGCGGCAGGTTGCTCCTGGGCGTCGATAACGATGGCACCATTGCGGGCCTTACGCGGCCAGACTTGGAAGCATGGGTTATGCAAGCTTGTCGCGATAAGATCAGGCCGGAAATCATCCCGTTTTTCGAAGTATTGCGCGATGTTGAACCAGGCAAAGATGTTGCCATTGTGCAGGTCGAGCGCGGATGGTCGGTCCACCACGTCTGGCATGGTAACCACCGGACGTACTATCTGCGTGTCGGTTCCACCACCCGCGAGGCAAGCCAGGAGGAACTGGAGCGCCTGTTCCAGCAACGTGGGGCCTTCCGCTTGGAGCTTCGCGCGGTTTCGGGAGGTTCGCTGGATGATCTGGATCTGAGACGTCTACACGACTACTTTTCACGTATTCGGGGACAAGCGTGCCCGCCCATCGCGGATCGCCGGGCGTGGGAGGACTTGTTGGTCAATACCGAACTCATGATTCAAGAAGCCGATCGAGCTATCCCAACTGTGGCAGGTCTGCTGCTTTTTGGGCTGACGCCCAACAAGTTCCTGCCGCAAGCCGGGATTGACGCCGTTGCGTACCCCGGGACCGAGAAGGATTATGCGGCCCACGAGCGCGCCTCTTTACGCGGTCCCATAACGCCCCTGTTGAGCGTAGGCGGACTCGTTGAGAACGGGATTGTTGAGCAGGCGATCGCTTTTGTTCGAAGAAACACAAGCGTGTCCGCAAAATTGGTGGACGGCGCCAGACGGGAAGAGCGCTTTGCGTATCCGGACGAAGCCATTCGCGAAGCGGTGGTGAATGCCATCGCACATCGGGATTACCTGCTATCGGCCACCGACATCGAGTTGTCCGTGTTTGCGGACCGCATCGAGATCATTTCGCCGGGACGACTGCCGAACGGCATCACGCCGGAGCGCATGAAGGCCGGTTGTCGGGCGGCGCGGAATCAGCTTATCAAGGACGTGATGCGGGATTTCGGCTACCTCGAACACATGGGCATGGGCGTCCCGCGCAAGATTGTCAAGGGCATGCTGGAGCACAATGGGACGGAACCGGACCTCGTCGAAGACGGCGAACGATTCATCGTCCGCCTCTACCAGAAGCGGAATTGAGAAAATGCCTGAACCCGTCTTAATCCAACCGGTCGAAAGTCCGGTGATCTGCAAGCCGTACTACGAGCCGACCCAGTACTGGGAATACGAGCGGAATACGGGTCGCGCGCAGAAAATGGAGGGACGGCGGCCGGCTTCGTATTGGTACAAAGACCCGTCGGCGGACATCCGGCGCGGACAGATGACGCTTGAACTTGAGGAAGCGCGGCGGGATCTGGTCCTGGTCAACAAACTCCGCAGTGACGTGAAGCGCTGGCGGGAGAAGGAATGGGAAGGCGCGGAGAACGTCACGAAAGACCTCTTGCGGCATTGGTGGCGGAAGGACCGGCCGAGGCGGTTCTTCTTCTGCCAGTTGGAAGCGGCGGAGACGATCATCTTCCTGAACGAGATACGCGGCCTGCGGAAGGACGGTTCACGAGGCAAGCCGCGCTGGACGCCGGAATTCACGGACAGCGATTTCGACACGCTCTTGGACCGGCCATTTGACCCCGGTTATGCGCCGCTCTGCCGGATGGCCTGCAAGATGGCCACCGGCAGTGGGAAGACGGTCGTCATGTCCATGCTGATTACCTGGACATTCTGCAACCGGGGCCGTGTGCCCAGTGACGAGCGTTTTCCCAACGCGGTGCTTGTCTGCTGCCCGAATTTGACCATAAGGGAACGACTCCAGGTCTTGCGGACGGACACCAGAGGCGAGGATTACTACACCCAGTTCGACCTTGTGCCGCCGCAGTACCGTGACCTGTTGCGCACAGGCAAGGTCATCATAACGAACTGGCACTTCTTCGCCCCGGAATCGGAGCACAGCGAAGGTGGCAAGAGTTACGCCGTGGTGAAGAAGGGCGAGGAGACGGACGACGCCTTCGCGCGGAACCGGCTCGGCGAGCTCTTTGAGTGCGGCCCGATCATGGTTCTGAACGACGAGGGCCACCATGCCTACCGGCCCGCGCCCATTTCCGAGAAAGAGGCGAAGGTCGCCGACGCCGAGGCGAAAAAGGAACGAGAAGAGGCGACCATTTGGGTTCAAGGCTTGGACCGCATCAACAAGGCTTGCGGCATCAAGTTCTGCGTGGACATGTCGGCAACGCCCTTCTACATCAAGGGCAGCGGCTTCCCCGAAGGCGAGCCGTTTCCTTGGATCGTCAACGATTTCGGTCTGGTTGACGCCATCGAAAGCGGAATCACCAAAATCCCGCGCTTGCCGGTCAGCGACACGACCGGCCAACCCGATCCGAAGTACTTCCGACTTTGGCGGAACATCACGAAGGACCTTGCCCCGGCGCAACGGCTCTCCAACGGGCGACCGAAGCCCGAAGTGGTATGGGAGCGGGCGCAAGACGCCCTCGTTCAGTTGGCCGGCGAGTACAAGAAGACTTACGAGGCTATTCAACAGGCCAGCGACACGACGCTCAAGGCTCCCCCGGTCCTCATCGTGGTATGCGACAACACGGACATAGCGCAGGTGTTTTTTGAGAACGTCTCGGGACAATCCGAAGTCGAGAAGATCACCGAAGGCGCGGAGACTGAGGAAGACCAACCGACTGTGCGACGCAGGCGCGCGAAAGCCAGCGTGACCTATGGGGCCGGCAAGGTCTTTCCCGAACTGCTTGCGAACGACCGCGGGCAACTCTGGACCATCCGCATTGACAGCAAGCGGCTTGAGAAGATCGAAAGCGAAGACCCGGACGCGACCAGGGACGAGGCTGCGCAGGAATTGCGCGAGATCGTCAACACCGTCGGGAAACCGGGGAAGACAGGGCAGGACGTGCGTTGTGTTGTCTCCGTTGCGATGCTGACCGAAGGATGGGACGCGAACAACGTCACGCACATTCTCGGCGTGCGTGCTTTTGGGAGTCAACTCCTCTGCGAACAGGTTGTAGGCCGTGGACTTCGGCGAATGAACTACACGCCCGATCCGCAAACCGAACTCCTGCCCGAGGAATACGTTGACGTGTACGGGATCCCGTTTTCGGTCATTCCATACAAGGGGAAGCCCTCACGCACTCCGCCCGACCGACCGGTCAACCATGTTTACGCCATGCCGGAACGCGCCGCATTTGAGATGCGTTTCCCGAACATCGAAGGGTACGTTTACGCCCTACGCAAACCCTCGATCAAAGCAGACTTCTCGACCTTGGAAAGACTGGTCATTGAGCCAGAGCAGACCCCGACCGCAACGTTTCTGAGGATCATTACCGACCACCTCGAAGGCGGGACAAGAGGCGGCGGCCTTGGCCCGTATGTCGAACAAAACCGGGAGGAATACTACGCACGCCACCATCTACAGGAGATCGAGTTTGAGATAGCCCGGCAGATCGTGGCCGCCCTTGTCGGGGAGGGTTCCCAAGCCCCGGTTCGCGGAAGCGCCCGAACGCGCGGCCTTGCACGTCACGAGCTTTTTCCCCAGGTCTTGCGCATCGTGCGGCGTTTCGTGGCCGGCAAGGTGGATTTCAGAGACGCGAATCCCTGCGAACTGGGCCTCGAGAAGTACGTGCGCCGAATAAAGGAACGGTTGCTGGACGCCATCGTGCCGGATGAGCAGGAAGGGGAAATGCCTATCCTTCCCATCCTGAACCGCTACAAGCCGATCGGGACAACCGCCGACGTTGACTTTACGACAAAACGGAATGTCCACAGTACGCAACGCTCGCACGTCAGCGCCGTCGTTCTCGATAGTTCATGGGAACAAACGGCGGCCTTCTATCTGGAGCAGCAGACAGATCATGTCTTCGGTTACGTCAGGAATGACCGTCCTTTTCTCCTGATCCCCTACGAGTACGAGGGCGTTCAACACCACTACGAACCCGACTACCTGGTCCGGATGAAGAACGGGAAGACGACCGTCCTTGAGACAAAGGGCGAAGAGGACGATCGGGACAGAGCCAAACACCAAGCCGCCCGACGGTGGGTTACGGCGGTCAACAATTGGGGCAGACTTGGCGTGTGGGATTTCGTTGTCTGCCGCGATCCGCAATTGCTTCCGCGCCAACTTGCCGGGCTGTGAACTTCGGACCCTCCACGGCACATCCGGAAATAGTTCCATGGTGACACTGCTCCAGTCCAATGTGTACTTGCGGAACGCGCGGCTGCGCGAGCGCATGTTGCGGGAGAACGCTTGGAACTCCAGCCTTATCGAAGGCGCCCGTTTGCCGTCGTTGGCACGTCAACGCCCCTCTGCCAAGCGCACCGCGTCGGCCGCGGCATCGGCCCGCCACAGGTGCTGCCGGTAGTAGTTCAGCTCCGCGATGGAGCACAGGACGTCGTACAGGGCATCGTGCCGGCTGGCCTGCGCGGGCAGGGACCAGCCGGGCAGGTAGCGTTGGACCAGGGCGGGATCTTCCTTCTTGAACTCCGGCCCCACCCCGGCGTTGAGCCACAGGATCTTCATCGTGCTGACATCGAGCTGGCGGTAGTGCAGGCGGGCCAGAAAGCGCGGCAGGTACCGGCGGGCCAGCCACCAGTCGTGGTGGATGCTGTTGCCCGCCAGCAGGGGCCGGTCCGTCATCCGGGCGGACGCCGGCCCCAGGATTTGCTCCAGCCGCGCGGCGAGCAACTCGTCCACGGCCGCCACATTGGGCGTGCCGGCCGCGCGGCAACGGGCCACCAGCGCGGGACACTCGCGCGCCAGGAAATCGCTCACCGGCGCGCGGGCGGACAGGCGCACGGGGGTGACGAAATCCAGCTCCGGCGGCGCCACGCGCCGACCCTCGAAGTCGGTGACGATCATCGCCACCTGCGCCAGCCGCGCCTGTTCCAGTTCCAGCGAGGTGTATTCCGTGTCGAACCAGATCAGGCACGTTCCGTGGGGCACAGGCATCGGGCGGCTCATTCCGGCCACAGGCCGTTCATCGGTTCGCCCCGGCGGTCCCCGGCCATCCAGTCGGCGACGGCCGCCTTCCACGCGGCATAGTGCGGCGTGAGTTTGTGGGCGGCGGCCTCGGCCGCCGTGGCATAGGCTTCGTACAGGATGAACCGGCCGGGATCGTCCGGCGCCTGGAGCACGTCGAACCGCCGGTTGCCGGGTTCCTGGATGGATGCCGCGTGGTTTCGGCGCGTGGCTGCCAGAAAGTCCGCCACATGCTCCGGTTTGACCCGGACATGGACGAGGGTGACGTGCATCACGGCTTCCACAGGTACATGAATTGCGGCTGCTCCAGCGCGGTCATGTTCAGCAGCCGCGGCGCGCGGGCTTCCGCAAACAGGTTGAACAGGCCGAACTGCGCGGGCTCTTCGTAGCGGATGACGCGCAACGCGCTCGCGCCGGTGAGCTTCCGGGTCGCCGCAAGGGCCTGATCCCAGTAGCCGATTTCGTCCACCAGCTTGAGCCCCAGGGCGTCCACGGCGGTGAAAATCCGGCCGTCCGCCAGCGGTTTGACGGTGGCCGGATCCAGCTTGCGGCCCTTACTGACGATAGTCACGAACTGGTCGTACATGCTGTCAATCAGTATCTGCAGGAGGGCGCGCTGCTCGGGCGGCACATCGTGGAACGGATTGAGCAGGTCCTTGTTGGCGCCGGATTTGATCGTGACGTCGGTGAGGCCGATTTTCTCGCTGAGCCCCTTCCAGTTCAGCGTAGACATGATGACGCCAATCGAACCCACCACGGCGGTCGGTTCCGCCACCAGGTGATCGCCGGCCATGGCCGCGTAGTAGCCGCCGGACGCCGCCAAGTCGCGGATGAAGACCACCACCTTGCGCTGCCCGTTGCTTTTTTTGAATTGCAGCAGCGCGCGGTAGATTTCGTCGCTGGGCGTGATGGCCCCGCCGGGGGAATCCACTTCGAGAATGATGGCGCGGACGGCCTCGTCGGCTTGCGCGGCGCGAATCTGCCGGAGAATGAATTCCACCTTGTCGTAACGCGCCGGAAAGAATCCGTCGCCGCGTTCGCGGAAGATGGCGCCATCCAGCGCGATGCGCGCGGCCTTGACGCGGCCTTTCCCATAGGACCAGTGTTCGACCAGCTTCGGGAGTTCATCCTCGCCGCCCCGCTGGGCGAAACCCGGCTTGGGCGTATGCGAGAAGGCCATGCTGACCAACAGGCCGAAATTCAGCACCACGCTGAACATCAGCAGGACCGCCAGCAGCACCAGCATGAGCCAGAAGACGGTATGCGAGCATTTTCGCGGCTGTTCCATGAATACGTCTCCTCTTTAAGACGGGATAGTTTACGGCAAAGGCGCCGGGGATGCAACAGCACGGATTAGCCTCCGTTACCGGTGCGGCCCATTCAGAACAGAGCGGCTCGCGGGCTCGTGCTTCGTCTTGCCCTGCGAAGAATCGTCGCCAGACAATTTTTTCACCTGTTCTTACGCCATGGGGATGAGATGAGGCGCTGCGCGGCTACAGCCGAAGAAAATTCTGCAACAGCCGCCGGCCCTCCGGCGTCAGGATGGATTCCGGGTGAAATTGCACGCCGTACACGGGATGCTGCCGGTGGCGCAAACCCATGATCTCCTGCTCCGCCGTATCCGCGGTGATCTCCAGTTCCGCCGACAGGCTGTGGCGCTCGACGAGCAGTGAATGGTAGCGGGTGGCTTCGAAGGGATTGGGCAGGTCCTGGAACACGCCCTGGCCATTGTGGCGGATCAGCGACGTCTTGCCGTGCATCAGCCGCGCCGCGCGCACCACCCGGCCGCCATACACCTCGCCGAGGCACTGGTGCCCCAGGCAGACGCCCAGCAGCGGCACGGTGGGCCCGAACCGGCGGATGACGTCGCAGGAGATGCCCGCTTCGCGCGGCGTGCACGGACCAGGGCTGATGACGATGCGCTCCGGCCGCCGCGCGGCGATCTCGTCGAGCGTAATCGCGTCGTTGCGAAACACCTGCACCTCCGCGCCCAACTCGCCAAGGTATTGCACGAGGTTGTAGGTGAACGAATCGTAGTTATCAATTACGAGAATCATGTGTGGTTCATTTTTGTATCCGCGCCTCCGCAAAGCGGCGCGCGAGCGCCAGCGCCTTGAGCATGCCGCGGGCCTTGTTTTGCGTCTCCTCGAATTCGTGCGTCGGATCGGAATCGGCGACAATCCCGGCGCCCGCCTGGACATAGGCCTTGCCCTCGTCCAGCACGACGGTGCGGATGGTGATGCAGGAGTCCAGGTTACCGTCGAAGCTGAAGTAGCAAACGGCGCCGGCATACGGCCCGCGCCGCGCCTGCTCCAGTGCGGCGATGATCTCCATCGCGCGAATCTTCGGCGCGCCGCTGACCGTGCCGGCCGGGAAGGTGGCGCGCATCAGATCGTAGGCGTCGTAGCCCGGCGCCAGCTCACCGGTGACGTCGGACACGATGTGCATGACGTGGCTGTAGCGCTCGACGACCATCAGTTCCGGCACGCGCACGCTGCCGAACTTGCAAACGCGGCCGAGGTCGTTGCGCGCAAGGTCCACCAGCATGATGTGCTCGGCGCATTCCTTGGGATCGGCCAGCAATTCTTTTTCGTTCCGGGCGTCATCCTCCGGCGTCGCGCCGCGCGGCCGCGTGCCGGCGATGGGGCGCGTCTCCACGCGGCCATCGGTGCAGCGCACGTGGATTTCCGGCGAGGAGCCGATCAGCGCGCTGCCGCCGAGGTCGAGCAGGAACATGTAGGGCGAGGGATTGACCGCGCGCAGGGCGCGGTAGACATCGAGCGAATCCGCGACGCCCTCGGCCTCGAACCGCTGCGAGAGCACGGTTTGGATGATGTCGCCGGCGCGGATGTATTCCTTGGCCTGCTCGACGGCGGCCATGAATTGGGCGCGCGGCGTGTTCGAACGCGGCACCGGCGTCTCGACCGGCGGATGCGCCTCGATCAGCGTGCGCGACTGCGGCGCCTGCAGCGCGCCGATCAGAAAGTCAATCTGCGCGAGGGCATCGGCATAAGCTTTTCCCGCATCGTCCTGCACGAGGGCGTTGACGATGATCCGGATCGTATGCTGGACGCGATCGAAGACAATCAGCGCATCGGTGACCATGAAGACCATGTCCGGCGCATGCAGGTCGTCATGCTGCGGGAGCGGGACGCGCGGCTCGAACTGCGCGATGCAATCGTAGCCGAGGAAACCCACCGCGCCGCCGATGAAGCGCGGCAGGCGCGGGTCGCGCACCGGCTTGAACGGGCGCATGTAGTCGCGCAGGCTGTCGAGCGGGTCGGTGTTTTCCAGCGTGCGGACGCCGGCGGCGTCAGTGATTTCCACCTTCCGCTCCCACGCGCGCAGAATGGCGCGCGGCGTGCCGCCAATGAACGAATAACGGCCTACGTTCTCGCCGCCCTCGACGCTTTCCAGCAGGAAGGTGTGGCTCGCGTGATCGCGCTGGCGCAGCGCCGTGCGGATGCGCTCATAGGCGGCGACCGGCGTTTCCTGATCGGCCAACAGCTCGCGCCAGACCGGGATCAGGTTGCCCTGCTGGGCGCGCTGGAGGAAAGTGGCTTGGTCAGGTTGGCAGGTCATTTTTCCCCCAGAGGTCAGATTTCTTCACACGTCCATGTTCACCAACTTGCCAGTCGCAAAATCAATGCGCCGATAATAACAGTTCCGCGGCTGGCCGGCCTGGTTCTTGGTGTGGCAGATTGCGCCGCGGCGCGGCCGGACGCGGTAGAGCAGGCTGTTCTGCTCGCAGTTCACGCGTGCCTCGACCAGGTCGAAGGTTTCGCCGGACGTCCTGCCTTTTTCCCACAGCTCGTTGCGCGAGGTGCTCCAGAGCACCAGCGACTTGGTCTCGATGGTTTTACGGAACGCCAGCTCGTTGGTGTAGGCCACGAGGATCACCTCGTGCGTATCAGCGTGCTGCACGGCGACCGGGATGATGCCCTTGGATTGGCCGACGGCTTTTTCCAGCTTGTTAAAATCGAGCTTCAGATCCAGGCCTTCTTCGAGTTCTTTCATTTCTCTTCGCCTTCCGTGTCTTTCCGTGTGTTCCGTGGTTAAATTCTCACTTCCACTCCGCGTTCGCGCAGATAGCTCTTCACCTGCGGAATCGTGAACGTTCCGAAGTGAAACACCGACGCCGCCAGCACGGCGTCCGCCTTGCCGGCGACCAGGCCGTCATAGAAATGTTCCAACGTGCCCACGCCGCCCGAGGCGATCACGGGCACCGGCACCGCCTCGGCGATGGCGCGCGTCAGCTCCAGGTCATAGCCGGACTGGGTGCCGTCCTTGTCCATGCTGGTCAGCAGGATCTCGCCCGCGCCGCGTGCCGCGCCTTCGCGCGCCCAAGCCACAGCGTCGCGCGCCGTCGGGTGGCGTCCGCCGTGCGTGTAAACCGTCCAGCCTCGTCCCGGCATAGCGCCGCGCGAAGCCGGACTTGGCCCCGGCATAGTTCCGGGCGCAGCCGGGCCTCGCCCCGGCGTAGCTCCCGGTGAAGCCGGGTCCGGGTTGCGCCGCGCGTCAATGGCCAGCACGATGCACTGGCTGCCGAACTGGCCGCTGGCTTCGTTGAGAATCTCCGGATTCAACAGGGCGGCCGTGTTGATCGAAACCTTGTCCGCCCCGGCCAGCAGCATCTTCCGCACATCCGCCGTCGCGCGGATGCCGCCGCCCACGGTCAGCGGCATGAACACCTGCTGCGCCACGGCGCGCACGACTTCGACGATGGTGTCGCGATCCTCGTGCGAGGCGGTGATGTCCAGAAAGGTCAGCTCGTCGGCGCCCTGCTGCTCATAGGCGCGCGCCACGGCCACCGGATCGCCGGCGTCGCGCAGTTGGACGAACTGCACGCCCTTGACCACGCGCCCGCCCGCGATGTCTAGACACGGTATGATCCTCTTCGCCAGCATGTTGTTGCTCTGACTCCTGATCCTGCGCTTAATCTTCTCTGAAAACAAAAAACCCCGGCTTGCACCGGGGTCCAACTGGGCCGTCAGCTGACCTCAGCCCCGACCGCGGGACACCCGCTTGATTTCATGCCACCAGACCTGTCGTTTCATGCCGGCCAGTGTACGGGCGATTCGCTCGGTTGCAAGCCTATTCAGCAGCCCGCGCATGATGGTGTCATGGCGGGGCGCAGGAGCGCCGCCTCCCTGCCGGTTTACGAAATCGACGGCGTGAAGGCCGCCACTCCCGGTAGAAAGTTTGAAATCTTGTGGGCGGGGCTTCCAGCCCCGCGAGAGCAACCACAACCGAACGGGCAGCAGCGCCGACGCGGGGCTGTCCTCCGCAGGAGGACGCCCACAAAGACGGGCTACAGGCCGCCGATTTTGTTATGCTCCCTCCGCCATGGACACGCAGCGCAAACTGGAAATCCTGGCGCAGGATGCGCAGTACGATCTGGCCTGCGCCTGCGGGACCAGCCACGACGAGCATCGCCGGCGCGGCGCGGGCGGCAAGTGGCTCTATCCGGTCACGCTCGCCAGCGGCGGCTACTCGCTGCTGCTCAAGACGCTGGTCTCCAATGCCTGCAGCAACGACTGCAAATACTGCCCGCTGCGGCGCGGCTCGAACGTCGAACGCTGCTCGCTGACGCCCGACGAGATTGCGAACATCTTCCTGGAATACCGGCGCACGGAGAACGTCTTCGGTCTCTTCCTGACCAGCGGCGTCACGGGCACGCCGGATCAGAGCATGGAACGGCTGCTCGACACGACCAAACTGCTCCGCCGGAAGCACCAGTTCCGCGGCTACATCCACCTGAAAATCCTGCCCGGCTCGTCCGACGCCGCCATCGAGGAGGCGCTCCGTTGCGCGACCGCGGTCTCGCTGAACATCGAGACGCCGGGCCGGCGGCATTTCGAAAAGCTCTCCGCCAGCAAGGACTACGACCGCGACATCATCAACCCCCTCCGTCTCATCAGCCGCCTCACCGCCCCCGGACAGCGTTATGCCCGCGTCAAATGCACCACGCAGTTCGTCGTCGGCGCCTCCGACGAGACCGATGCCGAGATCGTCAAGTACATGGACGGCATCTACGAGCGCCTGAAGTTCGACCGCATCTACTTCTCCGCCTACCAGCCGGGCCTCGGCGATCCCTCGATCCCCGGCGAGCAGGCGCTGCGGCGGCAGCCCGGCGACGCGCTCCTGCGCCGCGAGCACCGGCTGTACCAGACGGACTTCCTGCTGCGCAAATACGGTTTCACGGGCAAAGAATTGATCTTTGACGCCGGCGGCAACCTCGCGCTCGACGGCGACCCCAAGGAAACCTGGGCGCGCGCCCACCCCGAATACTTCCCGCTCAACGCCAACACGGCGGACCGGGAAAAACTGCTGCGCGTGCCGGGGCTGGGCCTGCTCGGCGTCGCGCGCCTGCTGGAAGCGCGGCAGCAGGGCGCCCTGCGCTCGCTCGCCGCGGCCGGCCTCCGCGGCCGCCTCGCCGCCAAGGCCGCGCCGTATCTGGTGTGGTCGTGAGTTCCACGTTCAGGATCTGTTCCACGCGCGCGGCGCGAAACCACGGGGAGTCGGTGTAGGGCAGAAAATACTCCTTGTTCAGTTCCTCGCTGACGCGGATGGTGTCCACCTGTTCCGGCTTCGCGTGCAGCCGCAGGTAGGCGATGTTGTGCCGCGGATCGTAGGTCAGTTTCATGGCATTCTCACCGCTCACGCCTTACTTCTTGCGGGGTTGACGGGCGGGGGTGTTATACTCCGCGCGGTTCTCCGCCACCGTTGCCGCGCGCGCAGGCGTGGTGCGTGGTCCGCTCCGCAACCACCGGGCAAAGGAGGCCTGGCTCTCTTGCGACTTGCCGCCCTTGATGAGACCCTCCACACTGATGTCCTCGTCCAGGTCGGGCCAGTGGATCCCTTCGCCGCGGCCAATCAACCGCCACCGACGACGCTGCGCCCGCGTCCCCTGCAAAAGGCGCGGATACCAAGCCAGCGGAACGCCCACCGTCCGGCCATCTTCCAGGGTTACGGTAAGCGTTTCGTCATCCATATCAACCCGTTCGGCTTTCGCGTTCCACATGCACATGAGGTGGTTCATCCCGGTCACTGGCATAGAAGAAGAATCTGTAAGCACCGATTCTCAGAACCGTCGGCATGCTCTTAATCCTTACACAAGAACAGTGTCAAACCTTGACCAGTGAATGGGCTGACGGAAATATTCCTCCGACAAAAATGTTCTGATGCGAAAAAGAACCGGCTCCGGCCACGGCTTGGGGCACTGGGTGGAAATCCCTCATAAGCTCGAAGAGCGTATAATCCTCGGCGCCAGCGGCGTCGAGACTATTTCAACCGATATTTGCCGAATCTGTCTTTCGACGGCGGAAGCCCCACTTCCTGAATCGCTCGCCGCGGCCGACCTCCGCGGCCGCCTTGCCTTCAACGCCGACGGCGTCTGCATCCTTTTCTTCTGCGCGGCGCAGTCGAATGGGGAGCGCAGGCGTCTCGCCTGCCGTGGCGGACGTCCCCGTCCGCCACCTTCCTTGCGCACTTCTTCCATGGTTGGCGGAGACGCCAACCATGACAGGCGAGACGCCTGTGCTCCCCGATCCAAAACCGCGGCCACGGTCAGGCGGGCAGATCCACGTCGCAGCCGAGCAGCAGGTCGCCGTCGAAGAGGAAGCGGCCCGTGAATTTCCGACCTTGGAGCAGGAGCGGCATCCACACGCGG